>CAZRFC010000089.1:6419-12836 GCA_964598975.1 uncultured Mycobacterium sp.
ACGTCCACTACGCCGCCGCCCACCACTACGACCCGGCGCGCGCCCGCTTCACGGCAGGCAGGCAATCGTTCGTGATCCGCACGGCGTCGTCGAGGTCGTAGGCCACCTGGCGTGCGAGCAGGATCGAGAGCTCTTCCGCCTGCACGCTGCCGTCGACGGCCTTCACGCTCTCCCGGAAGACCGCCGGGATCACGACGATGCGCCCGCCGCGCACGCCGGTCGTCTGCACGGCGAGGCCGGCGCGCCCGGTCGCCGGGTCCCAGGCCGCGTCGCAGGAGAGGTACCAGCGCAAGGTCGAGTCGGCGGTCATGCGCCCCTCCGAGGACAGCGCTTGAGCTCCATGGTGACCTGCTCCGTGGTGTCGGGCGCGAACCCGGTGAGCACGACCCGCTCGTCGTCCACCTGCACCGTATCGACGAGGAAGTCCATCGTGCGCGGCGCTTGGCGAGCGGCTTGTCGGGCGTGCCGGGAGAGCTGGGCGCACAGGTCGCTGAAGGCCAGGTCGACGAGCTTGTCGGTGGGTCGGCGCAGGGCCGCCTCGCCGTAATACGAGAGGTACGTCTTCCCGAGGTCGAGGACCAGCGTCCACGGCACGTGGCCCGTGGGCGCGCAGAAGAGCCGGGCGAACAGGTGGTTGTCGGCGCCCACCTCACCGACCACGGCGCAATACAACGCGCCATCGGCCGCGTGCAGCTGGCGGGACCGAAGCACGATCCAGCTCGCGGATTCCGGCATGAGGCCGGCGGGCAGGGGATCAACTTGGCGTGGGAGGGCACGTACGGGCAGTGAAGGGGTGGGCGGCAGGGGAATCTCCTAAATGTTCGGGTTGAGGCGCTGGACGGCTTCTTTCAGGGCTTCCTCCCCCCGCTTGTCGTACCGCGCGGTCGTCTCGACCTTCTCGTGGCCGAGCAGGCGCTGCACGGTGCGCAGGTCCACGCCGGCCTCGAGCAGGTCCGACGCGTACGTACGGCGCAGGTCGTGGGGCGTGAACGCGGCCACGCTGGCGGCCTTCCCGATCGTGAGGAGCGCAGCGTACACGCCCGAGGCCGTGAGTCCCTGCGCAGGCAGCACCAGGTTCCCGGCCCGCGTGAGCTTCAGGAGCATCCGGGAGTCGAGGAGGGTACCGGCCCCGGCGGCCTGCCGGACGGCAAGCCAGCCGTCCACCATCGGGCGGGCGGCGGAAGGCAGGAACACGTGCCGGGTCTTCCCGCCCTTGCCGTGGACCTTGGTGCGTCCGTCGCGGCCGTCGTAGTCGCCCACCTTCAGCGTGGCGAGCTCCTCGCGGCGCAGGCCGCCGAACAGGGCGAACGCGAGCAGGGCGGTGTCCCGGTGGCCCTGGACGCCCGGACCGGTGCCGGCGGCGGTGAACAGGGCGGACTTCTCGGGCAACGACAACCGGCGGCCCGTCTCGTGCCCCGCGTCCATCCGCACGTCGGGCACCGTGACCGCCTTCTCGTACTCGGCGTGCGGCAGGGTGCCGACGAGCCAGGCCTGGCGCAACACGCCGCGGAGCGCAGAGAGATGGCGGTTCACGCTCGACGGCTGGTACAGCGGCACGAGGCGGGCACGGATCGCCATGCAGTGCCCGTAGCGCAAGAGGTGCCAGCTGAAGTCGGCCGGCTCGATCGGGCTGCCCAGCACCCGCAGGATCGTGCGCAGCGAAGCCTCCATCGCCCGGCGGGAGTTCGGCGACGGGTACTTCGCCAGGAACACGGCCGCCGCCTGCTGGTGCACGGGCAGGTGCCGAGCTGCCGTGAGGCTGATCGCCTTCAGCTCGGCGTCCTGCGGGGTCGGAAGGATGGTCGGGCTCATGGCGCCTCGGCTTCTTCGCGGGCTTTGGGCGCGGCTCGGGCGCCTGCGACGATCGCCTCGAGCCGTTCGATCTCGTCGAGCAGCAGCACCGCCGCGCGTTCGCTGTACGTGAGAGCGTGCCTGTTCGACGCGCGGGCGATGAGCGCTGCCCGTGCCTTGGCGTCGAACAAGGTCATGTCCTCGACGCGCCTGTATTCGGCCATCATGTCCCTCCATTCGCGGCCCGCAGGCGCCCGATCTCGTCCAGCAGCGCCCGCAGCGCCTTCGTGTCCACGTCACCCATCGGAGCCTCCGTCCGCCGCGCCCCTGTCCGTGCGCCACACGAACACGCGCAGGCCGCGGGCCTTCGCTTCGGCGATCATGTTCTTCGTTCCCCGGGACTGCCCGTCCCACACGGCGATGAGTGCATCGGCGTTCTCGGCCATTTGCCTGTTGCGGATCATCCCGGCGGCCTTGCCGTGCTTCGCCCAGTTCGCCGGGAACCGGCGCACGGGAAGGCCACCCTGCGCCGCCAGGTGCTCCCCGTGCGTGTCCGCCCCGGAGGCGCAGCCGCTCAGGACTTCGGCTACCTCCGAACGGAAGGGGCACGCCGTGATCGCGGCCATCGTCTGCTCCCGCGTCGCCGTGCGCGTACCGGCAACGATGCACCGGAGCGACCGCCCTTCCGGCATCACGCATCTCCTGGTGTGCCGTCCGGCGAGGTGTTCACCCAGATCGCCTCCTTCGACACCTTGCCACCGTGCTTCGACTCGTTGGCCTTCACGTGCAGGAAGGGGCGGAACGGAAGCCACTTGGCCCCTTCGTTCTCGCAGACGATCACCTGCCCCTGCCGACTGCGGCACCATGTGCCGAGCGCCGTGAAGTCGACCCCCTTCGCGCCGTACCGGTAGTGGGTGCCCGCCAACTGGTAGGGCGGGTCGATGAACCAGGTCCCCTCCCGATCCCCGGCAGCCGTGTAGTCACCCTCGATCACGGTCCAGTGGCGAATGGCATCGACCTGGGACGCGACGCGTTCCCGGATCGACTCGCCCCAGTACCCCTCGCTGAGCCGGCCTTTCCGCATCCACGCCGACGGTGTCATGCTGGGGCGCGTCGTCCCTTTGTTGAGCCAGAAGCCGATCAGCGACTTGGCTTCCGGCTCCACGGGCAGGAGGCGCACGTCGGTGATCTCGAGCGGCAGGGCCCGCACCCGGTCCGCCGGGACGACGGTGAGCCACTTCCACAGCGCGGCGATGACCGGGTCCCGCTCCACGAGCACCACTTGGCGCTCGGGGTAGCGCATCGCATACCCGGCCGAGCCGGCGAACGGCTCGACGATCACGGGGTGCAGTGGCGCCGGGTACTTCGGCGCAGCCCGGTACTTGCCTCCGTAGAACGTGAAGAAAGGCCGCAGCAGCGGCATCACGCACCTCCGCGTCGGCGCCCACGCCGCTGCGCCTGCAGGTACCCGGCTGCGAAGCCGAGCACGACCAGCACCACGTCGGCTGCGTTGTCGAGCAGCACCTGTGCCATCCCCATCTCCTCAGACCCTGCGTGGAGGAAACGCCGTCCACGGGGGTATCCGCGTATCAAAAATGTATGCCCCCGTCAACGACCAGTGAAGATAACCCCCGTGGGCGCCCCTAAGTGCTTGAAATCATTGAGGTTTTTGGCGAGCCCTCGCTGGGCGATAATGGGCGTTATCGCGGTTAGTCGTCCTCGGGGCGTTCGTACCGGCGTACAATCACCGGCACCGTGAGCTCGTACCTGGCACCATGGGCGCTCTCGAACGACAGCGTGCACGCCATCGGCGGGACGTCGTAGTTCGTGACCGCGAGGAAATCGCCGAGCGTGCAGTAGCTGCTCGCGATGAACGGCACGGCGGTGGGCTGCATGCGTTGGTGCGTGTGCACCGTGGCCTCTGCGACGGCCCTGCGCATCGCGAAGACGTGCACGGGCAGGCGGTGCACGGCACCGCCCTCGAGCAGGCGGAGGATGGCGTCGAGCGGGTTGTTTCCCGGGGCGGGCGAGACGAGCCGCAACTGCACGTGCTGCAGGAACATGGGGAAGGCGTCGGGCTTCACCTTCCAGTGGGCCGACAGCAGGGGCGTCGCTGCGTGCATCGGCCGGCGAGTCGGGCGCGCGGGCGGGGTCATGGGCGCTTGGTGGCCGGCACGTCAGCCGGGGGGTCGGGGTAGACGTGAAGCATGGAGACGGCGAGGACGTGAACGAGCACGAGCATCGGCCATCCAAGCATCACGGCCAGGAGAGCGCCCAACAGCAGAAGCGAGGCCAGGAGCGACGGGAGGCCGAGGGCGTGCAGGTACTCCGTGAGGTGGAAAGCGGCGAAGGTCGTCGGCGGTATGGGCAGAATCGCGAGCGCGACGGTGTACGCGGGGTGGGAGTATTTCCACACGCGACGGTGGAACTCCTGGTCGGTCATTGGTCGGCTCCGGCGGACATGAAGGCGTCCGCGGCTGCGTCGCGCGCGTCGAGCGGCAACGTCGGGTTGATCTCATGGCCCTGGTCGAGCTCGTAGCGTTTGCGCCGGAGGTCTTCCGTGAAGGAGTACGCGTCCATGGAGCGCTGGACCAGCGCCCACTTCGCGTGGTCGCGGCCCATCGCGCGGACGACCTTGTCGGCCTCGCTTCGGAACGGTCCGCGCCCAAGCAGGATGAGGTGGTAGTAGAGGCCGTGCAGTCGGGCGGCTTCCCGCGACTCCCCAAGCGGCAGGTCGAACGGCTCGAGCCAGTCGGGCGGGAGGTACGTCGCCGGCGTGTCGAACGCCCGCAAGGCGAGCCGGCTGGGTGTCCACGGGATGTCCGCCTTGGCGAGCTCGTGCGCGGAGGTTTCGCGGACCTCAAGCACTGCAAACTCGGCGTACCGGAGGCGATTCGCGTACCCGTGGTGAAACTGCGTCGTCGCGTACAGGACGCGGTCATGCGGCAGGTGCAGGGAAGCCTTCGCGACTTCGTGCCACGTGAACGGTCCCCCGAGAGCGGATCGAAGGTTCGAGAGCAGGTGTTGTCGGATCATGGGGCCTCCTTGTCATTCGACTGCACGGCGGCGCTCACGCATGGTCGTTCCTCCGCTTCACCGGGACGAGGTCGTAGCCGCGCGCGTGCCACTCGGCGGCGGCGTGCATCACGCGGGCGGTCTCCTCGGACTCCGCGCGCGAGGTCGTGCGGACGCTGACGCCAGCGCCGCTCGCGGGCGAGAGCAGGCGCTCGATCTCGTAGGCGATGCGATGCGCGGTGTCGCAACAGTCGCATCGCTTCCCGCAGGTGGTCCGCGTCGCCACCTTCGCCGCATCCCGCACGCCGTCCTCGTAGGTGCGCGCGGCGGGCGCGGAGAGGGCGCGGATGGCGTCCGCGATCGTCTGCGCCGCCTCGCCGGGCTTGATCGTCTCGCATCCGCGCGTGACGTAGCCGTAGTGCTCCGCGACCTTCGCCGCCGCCTCGCGCGCCTCCGCCGTCGGCTCGCCCAACGCGGAGAGCAGCGCGCGGAACGCCTCGGCGTCCGCCCGCAGCGTCCGCGCCTCCGCGCGCTGGAGGTCGTCGCCGGACTCCAGTCGCGCCGCGTCGGCTTCGTTGTCGAACGCCGCGTCGAGCACGCGCCGCTTCGCCTCGTCCAGCGTCATCGGGTGCCTCCATCCGTCGTGATCGTCATTGCCATGATCGAAAGCGGACGCCGAAAGACGCGGACCGCCTCACGGAAGCAGTCCGAGCTGCGCTCCGGCCACTGGAGGTGCGACGTGCAGAGTGCGGCCCCATCATCGTCGTCGCGGTACTGGAACGACGCCATCATCGGCATCCGCTCACGCTTGCAGATCGCAAGGATCTGCGTCATCAGCGGCGCGATCTCGTTGTCGTAGACGGACTCAAGGTCGTAGTGCTCGGGCGGCTTCGTTGCGTCGTTCATCGTCCTTCTCCCTGCCGCGTGTTCCAGCGGCGGATCAGTCGTTCGGCAAGTGGCAACTCCGCGTCCACCAATCGTGCCCACGCCACGTCCGTCCCGGTGACGATCGTGTGGTGGTGCTCACCTTGCGACACAGGATCACCGCACAGGCAGCAGTCGGCTGATCCGAGAGCGCGGCGAGCGTCGTAGATCGCGGCACGCAGACGACGGACTTCCGCGTGGGCGACCAGCAGCACGACGAGGGCGCAGATCAACGCGACGTCGCTCACGACCGGCCTCCCTTCGCCGCGGGCGCGGGGACGTACTTCACGACGCGCCAAGTCGCGGGGTCTGACGAGGCGATCGCCTGACGCGCCTTTGTCTCTCCCCTGCCGTCGTCCTGCGTCCAGTACGCCTGCATCGGATACCAGCGCCCCTGCCACTTCTTCTCGACGATCCAGACGACCGCGCGCATCACCGCACCCCCGCCGCGTCGAGCACGGCATCCACCCGGTCCCGTAGGTCCACAAGCGATGCCGGTGACCCCGCCCCAACGTCGAACAGGGTGGCGTCCCGCAACTCCCGCAGCAGCGCGAGCGCGTCCGGGGCGGGCGATTCGGGGGCCGGGGCGGGCGGGGCGGACAGCGGTGCGACCGCGTCGACGTACTTGGCGAAGCGTTCGGCGCGGGTCATGGCGTCGTCCCGCTCCGCCGTCACGCGCGCGAGGTC
>CAZRFC010000090.1:0-12798 GCA_964598975.1 uncultured Mycobacterium sp.
GGTTCGTGGCGATGGTCCTGCTGGCACAGGCCGTCGCCACCCGGCCCGAGCTGATCGACGGGATCGGCGTGAAAGTGCTCGGCTGGGTCAACTCCACGCGGGGCAAGCCGGGCGACTCCGGGTTGCGTAAGTGGCGGGAAACCCTCAGACAACTCGAGTCGGTCAGCCTCAGCCGCCGGGCACTCGGTGAGGCCTTCGGCTGGTCGGTGTTCAACTGGATCGCCGACGTGGCGTGCCTGGCATTCGCCGCATACGCGGCGGGCGGCCACCCATCCCTGGCCGGTGTGACCGTCGCATACGCCGCAGCGCGCGCAGTCGGCGCGATTCCGTTGATGCCGGGCGGCCTCCTGGTGGTGGAGGCCGTCCTGGTGCCGGGCCTGGTGTCCAGTGGCATGGCCCTGCCGGCGGCGATCTCGGCGATGCTGATCTACCGGATGGTCAGCTGGATCTTCATCTCCGCGATCGGATGGGTGGTGTTCTTCCTTATGTTCCGCACCGAGGGGGCCCTGGATCCCGACGCGGTTGTCGATGAACTCGCGGACGGGCCGACGGAGGGTGAAGATAACCGATCATGACGACGCAACCGGTACAGCCGAGAACAATAGGCATCGCCGCGGCGGCCTTCGCCGCCGACGTGGCCTGCGTCCTGATCTTCGTGGCGATAGGGCGGCGCAATCACGGTGAAGGCGTCACGCTGGGCGGCGTGGTGTGGACGGCCTGGCCGTTCCTGGCCGGCCTGGTCCTGGCTTGGATCATTTTCCGCGCCTGGCGCCGCCCGACGGCGATCAACCCGACCGGTGTCGCCCTGTGGTTGAGCACCGTCGCGATCGGGATGGGGCTACGCGCCGGGATCGGTGAGGGCACCGCGTTGAGCTTCGTCATTGTCGCCACGCTGGTGACCGGCGGGCTGCTGCTGGGCTGGCGGGCCGTCCGGGCGGCGCTGGTCCGCCGGCGGGCGACTCGGGGGATCTAGGAGGCGCCGTCCGCCAGGTCGTCGGAGCCCCCGCAGCGGGTCTTCAGGTCCGCCAGCGGCTGGCGGATGCCGCCGAGATCGGCCTTCACCTGCGGATTGGCATCCAGGTACTGCTGGATCTGGGTGCGCAGCGTGTCCCGGGGGGCGCCTTCCAAGCCGGTGAAGAAGGCGTTGACGTCGGGATGGGTGAACAGGTACGCCGACGTCGCGGCGGACACCCCGGCGGCCACCCCGGCCAGGTCGGCGGCGGTGCAGTTCGGCGGCGCAGCGATTGCCGAGGGCGCCGATCCGGCCAGCAGGGCGCCGACGACAGCACCCGCACCGATCGATCCCGCGACCAACTGGCGTGCCGTGCGCATCATCCCGGTCTCCTCAGACTCGTCAGCTTCTCGTGAAAGCGTTGACGCCATCGTAGGGCAGCCGCCCGTTTCCGTCGTGCACCGGCCCAGCGCGGTAGGCTCGCAGCCACGCAATTCGATATGCGAGTGCGGGGAGAACAGTCATCCAGCAGTTCATGATGCGACTGAGCGGCAGCCTGCGCAGGCATCGGTGGCTGGTTTTCACCTGCTGGCTGTTGGCACTGGTGCCGTCGGTGACGCTCGCCCTGACGCAGTCCAACAATCTCACCGGCGGCGGCTTCGACGTGGACGGGTCGCAATCTCTGCAGGTGCAGTACCAACTCGAGGACCACTACCCGCAACTGGGCGCCTCGCCGCTGGCCCTTGTCGCGGCGCCGCGGGCCGATGCCACCTACGAGGACATGGCCTCTGCTGTCCGACTGCTGGAAGAGGCCGCCCGTGCGGTGCCGAGCCTCGAGGTGGTGCAGACGCCGACCCAGCCGGCCCCCGCGCCGGACCGGCCCTACGTGGTGTCACTTCGGCTGGGGTTCAACAACACCGGGGCGGTGGACACCGCCCGCCAGTTGCGTTCCAAGGTCGGGGTCCACGGCGACCAGCCGGGCCGGACGGCCGACGGCCGGGTCAAGCTCTACGTGATCGGGCAGGGTGCGCTGGGCGCGGCCGCCCAGACCAGCACCAAACAGGACATCGCCGCGGCCGAGCGCTGGAACCTGCCGATCGTGCTGATCATCCTGGTGGCGGTGTTCGGGTCGTTGGCCGCAGCCGCGATCCCCCTCGTCTTGGCCGTGTTCACGGTGGTCGTCACGATGGGCGCGGTCTATCTGCTGTCCATGGTCACCACCATGTCGGTGTTCGTCACCTCGACAGTGTCGATGTTCGGAATCGCGCTGGCCGTGGATTATTCGTTGTTCATCCTGATGCGATTCCGGGAGGAACTGCGGGCCGGCCGGGACCCCGACCAGGCGGCCGGCGCGGCGATGGCGACCTCCGGTCTGGCCGTGTTGCTGTCCGGGCTCACCGTGATCGCATCGCTGACCGGCATCTATGTGATCGGCACGCCGGTTCTGCAGTCGATGGCCACCGGGGCGATCCTGGCGGTGGCCTTCGCGGTGCTGACCTCCGCCACGTTGATTCCGGCGGTGCTGGCGGTGTTCGGCCGGGCGGCGGCCCGGCGGTCCCCGCTGCTGCACTGGTCCCGGCGTCCCGAGGCCACCCAGTCCCGATTCTGGACCCGCTGGACCGGTTCGGTCATGCGGAGACCGTGGGCGGCCGCGATGGCCGCGACTTCGGTGCTGCTGATCGTGGCGGCCCCGGCCTTCGGCATGGTTCTGGGCAACAGCATGCAACGGCAGTTCCCCTCATCCCACGAGATTCGCGGCGGGGTCGCGGCGGCGGCCGAGGCGCTGGGTCCCGGCGCACTCGGGCCGGTACGCATCCTGGTCACATTCCCCGAGGCCGACGCAAACGACCCCCGCAACGCGCCCACCCTCGAGGCGTTGAGTCGCTCCGCCGGGCAGGCGGTCAACATCGTGTCGGTGGCGCCGCCGGTATTCAGCGACGACAACCGCAGTGCACTGCTGTCTGCGGTGCTGGCGGTGGATCCGGAGGAGATGCGCGCCCGCGACACCATCGACTGGCTGCGCGCGACGCTGCCGGCGGTACCGGAAGCCTCGGGTGTGCGGGTCGATGTCGGGGGGCCGACGGCGCTGATCAAGGACTTCGACGACCGGGTCGCGCAGACGCAATTACTGGTCTTCGCGTTCGTCTCGGTGATCGCATTCCTCATGCTGCTGATCTCCATCCGCTCGGTCGTGCTGGCCCTCAAGGGTGTGCTGATGACGGTGCTGTCGGTCGCGGCCGCATACGGCAGCCTGGTCGTGGTCTTCCAGTGGGGTTGGCTGCAAGGACTGGGATTCGAGCCGATCAGTTCCATCGACAGCACCATCCCGCCCCTGGTGCTCGCGATGACCTTCGGGCTTTCGATGGATTATGAGATCTTCCTTCTGACCCGGATCCGGGAGCGCTACCTGCAGACCGGCGACACCCGCGATGCGGTGGCCTATGGGGTGTCCACCAGCGCCAGAACCATCACCAGCGCCGCACTGATCATGATCGCGGTGTTCATCGGCTTCGCGTTCGCCGGCATGCCACTGGTGGCTCAACTGGGCGTGGCCTGTGCGGTGGCGATCGCCGTCGACGCCACCATCGTGCGGCTGGTGCTGGTGCCATCGTTGATGGCGATGTTCGACCGGTGGAACTGGTGGTTGCCGGGTTGGCTGGACCGGCTGCTGCCGTCGGTGGACTTCGACAAGCCGCTGCCCAAGGTCGACGTCGGAGACGTCGTCGTCATTCCTGATGACATCTCCGCCATCGCCCCGCCGACGGCCGACCTGCGCACCGTGGTGCGCTCTGCCGCCCGACTCAAGGAGTTGGCGCCGCATACGGTCAGCATCGTCGATCCACTCGTGTTCAGCGGCTGCGGTGACCGGAGCAGTGCCGAGCCGGTGACGGCGGGACGACCGGTGCTGACCCGCCGCGGCCCGAGATCCGCTGATCTGCGCCACTGCCACCCCGTGACGATGTGGCGCCACCGGCTGTCGGTGGCCCTTGACGCACTGGAGAGCCATGGTGTGACGGCGGCGGCCGTTCGGCGCATCGCGCCGGTGGAAACCACCAACGTTCAGTTACCCACCGGGGACCGATTGCCGATCCCGACCGCCGCCGAGACGCTTCGGATGAAGAGCTACCTGGTGCTGTGCCGCAACAGCCGGGCCGATTTCGCCGAACTCGCCGACCTCGCCGACGACATGGGCGTCGACAACGCTGCCCTGGCACTCGGTGGGATCGACAGGTATTACAGTGCTGGACGATCAGAGCGACTGTGGCTTGCCACCCAGCTGGTCCGCCGGCTGGCCGATCCGATCCCCTCCGACGGGGAGGACGGCCAGTTGTCCAGCCCGGAGGCGGCCGCCGAGTGGGACGACACCCGACGGCGCTGCCTGTCGCTTGCAGTGGCGATCCTGGAGGAGGCGAGTTGACTCGCCCGTTTCAACGACCGATCGACGACAACCCCGTCGAGTTCTGGCCGACCGAGGCGATCCGTGCAGCACTGCACAGCGGCGATATCACCGTCTGGCAGCGCATCGTCGTGGCCGTCAAACGCGATCCCTACGGCCGGACCGCGCGGCAGGTCGAGGAAGTGCTGGAATCCGCTGCGCCGTACGGCGTTTCGCAAGCCCTGACCGAGGTCCTCAACCGGGCCCGCGCCCATATGGAAGCCAACGAGCGCAGCGAGGCCGCCCGCCACGTCCAGATCCTGCAAGAGCGGTCCGGATTGAGCGACCAGGAGTTCGCGTCCCGCATCGGCGTCAGCCGCGAGGAGTTGGCCAGTTACCGCGACGCCACCGTTAGTCCGCCAGCGTCGCTGATGATCCGGATGCGCCGCCTCTCGGACCGGTTCGCCAAGATCCGGGCCCAGCAGCCGCGAAGCCACACCCCCGAGGATCCCGCCGATGAGTACCCCGAACCCGACTGAGCTGCGGGAGATCCTGCGCAGCACCCGGACGGTGGCCGTGGTGGGTGCCTCCGACAACCCGGCCCGACCGAGCAATGACGTGTTCGGCTACCTGCTCCGGCACAGCCGCTACGAGTTGTATCCGGTCAACCCGAACATCGACGCGGTCGACGGTATCCAGTCCTACCGCAGCCTGTCCGACCTGCCGTTGGTTCCCGACATGGTCGACGTCTTCCGCCGCCACGAGGATCTGCCCGGTGTGCTCGACGAGGTGCTCCAGTTGAACCCGCTGCCGAAATACCTTTGGCTGCAGCAGGGTTTGTGGCACGAGCAGGTCGCCGAGCGGGCCCGCGCCGCAGGTATGACCGTGGTGATGGACCGCTGCCTGAAGGTGGATTACGCCCGGTTCGGCGCCGACTAACGGGCGTTGATGGGCGTCACGTCGAGCACTTTCCAGACGCCGTCGACCCTGGCCAGTGCCACCCGCAGGGACAGCACTGCCGTTGTCGGCTGCTGGTCGGGTTCGGTCTGGGTGCCGCGCATCAGAACCGCGACCGCTGCCGATGCGGGTGTCAGCGCTTCCAGGCCGGTCGAGATGGTGGCGGCCTCGGCGGTCACCCGGCGTTTGACCATATCCGCGGTGGCGGGTGCGAACTGGGCCTTGAACGCTTCCGCTCGTTCCGGTGCCATCATCGCCGCTGCCCGATCGACGGCGGCCCGCGGGTCGGCCGGGTTGAACGTCGCGGTCGCCTCCGCCACCTCGCTGGCGATGCGGGCGACCTCCAGGGTGTCGCGGGAGAAATCCCGATCGGCCACCGTCCACCGGGTGTAGCCGACCACAGCGGCGGCAGCCAGTAGGGCGGTCGTGATTCCGACGGCCGCCAGTCGCAGTCCCGGCGTGTCGTCGTCGGTCCCCAGCGTGACCGAATCACGCCGGTAGAGAACGATATTCACGATCACGGCCTGGGCGATGAGGAAACAGAGGATGGAGCAGACCGACACCCACCACAGTGGCCAGCCGAGCATGACACCGATCATCAGCAGGGCGCCGACGGCGGCCAGTGGCGCGGCCACGTCGAAGGCCAGTACCCGGGCCAGGTTCCTCATCGCAGCGACTCCAGCCGCGAGATCCTGGCCTCGCCGTCGACGTCGGAAACACCCAGACGCAGGTTCCAGCGCACCGTTGTCGGCTCACCGCCGGCGTTCTCGCTGACCGAGGTCGCCACCACCAGCACGGTGTCGGTCCGGGCGGCCAGTTCGGCCGGCAACGTCGCCGGGGCGGGCGGACGCTGCCCCGGCTGGTTCTCCAGGTTCTGGTGGGTCACCTCGACCGCGACCGACTCCACCTGGCCGGTGGTCTTTGACTTCAGGGTCTTGACCACATCCCGGTAGGGGGCGATCGACGATTCGAATCCGGTGTTGAGATCGCCGACGGTTCCGTCGCGAAGTTGCGCCATCGCACTCTCGACGTTGTCGGCGTTGATGTTGATCAGGATCCCGGTCCACTGGGCGGCCGCCTGCATGGCCCGAGCCTGGTAATCGCGATCGGCGGCGGCGGTGCGGTGTCCGGACCACAGCACCGTGATCAACACCGCCGCGGCAACCGCCACGACGGCAAGGACCGCGGAGGCCACCCCGAATCCGGAGATCTGTTCGCTGTCGGCGTCGGACTCGGGCATGCAGGGCAGGGTACCGGGCACCCCTATCAGCTAACGGATCAGGTAAAGATGGTGGCGTGACGGTAGACCTACAACGCTCGGGGATCGACCTATCCCACATCGACAGCTCCGTTCGGCCGCAGGACGACCTTTTCGGCCACGTCAACGGCCGCTGGCTGGCCGAGTACGTCATGCCCGCCGACCGGGCCACCGACGGAGCGTTCCGGCTGCTCTACGACCGCGCCGAGGAGCAGGTGCGGGAGATCATCACCGGAGCCGCCGGGGCCGCCGGCTCCGACGAGCAGCGCATCGGCGACCTATACGGCAGCTTCCTCGACGAGGAGGGCGTGGAAAGGCGCGGGCTTGCCCCGCTGTTGGAGGAACTGCGCCGCATCGACGACGCGTCCGACCCGGACACACTCGCGGCCGTGATCGGACGTTTCCAGCGCAGCGGCGTCGGCGGCGGGGTGGGCCTCTATGTGAACACCGACTCCAAGAACTCGTCGCGGTATCTGCTCCACCTCTCCCAGTCCGGCTTGGGACTGCCCGACGAGTCCTACTACCGCGACGACCAGCACGCGGCGATCCTCGGCGCCTACCCGGCACACATCGCGGCAATGTTCGCCATCGTCTTCGGCGGGACGCCCGATGAGTTCGCACAGCGGGCCGGTCGCATCGTGGCGCTGGAGACCAAACTGGCGGCCGGCCACTGGGATGTGGTGCGGCGCCGCGACGCGGATCTCAGCTACAACTTGCGGACCTTCTCCGAGCTACCCGATTGGGCACCGGGATTCGACTGGTCCGGCTGGATCTCCGGCTTGGGCGCCAACCCGTCCGAGATCGCCGAAGTCATTGTCCGGCAGCCGGATTACCTCACCGTCTTCGCGCGATTGTGGTCCGACGCGGAATTCCCCGATTGGCTCGACTGGGCGCGCTGGCGACTGATCCACGCGCGTGCCTCAGTCCTCACCTCAGCGCTGATCGAGGAGGACTTCGCCTTCTACGGACGCACCCTGACCGGCACCGAGGAGATCCGGGAACGCTGGAAGCGGGCGGTGTCCCTGGTGCAGAGCCTGATGGGCGATGCGGTCGGCCGGCTGTACGTGGAGCGGCATTTCCCACCGGAAGCCAAGGAACGGATGGACGTCCTGGTGGCCAATCTCCGTGAGGCCTACCGGGAAAGCATCACCGAACTGGACTGGATGACCCCGGCGACCCGGATGCGCGCGCTGGCAAAACTCGACAAATTCACCGCCAAGATCGGCTACCCGGCGAAATGGCGGGACTACTCGGCGCTGGTCGTTCACCGGGACGATCTATACGGCAACGTTGTTCGCGGCGCCGAGGTGGAAACCGACCGGGAGCTCGCCAAGCTCCCCGGGCCCGTCGACCGCGACGAATGGTTCATGACCCCGCAGACCGTCAACGCCTACTACAACCCCGGTATGAACGAGATCGTCTTCCCGGCGGCGATCCTGCAGCCGCCGTTCTTCGACGCCGGCGCCGACGACGCCGCCAACTACGGCGGTATCGGAGCGGTGATCGGCCACGAGATCGGCCACGGCTTCGACGACCAGGGCTCCAAGTACGACGGCGACGGGCACCTGATCGACTGGTGGACCGACGAGGACCGCCGGGAGTTCAGCGCCCGCACCGGCCGGCTGATCGAGCAGTACGACGCCTACGTTCCGCGGGATCTGGCCGACCGGCCCGATCCGCCACATGTGCAGGGACCGTTCACCATCGGCGAGAACATCGGCGATCTGGGCGGCCTGTCGATCGCCTTGCTGGCCTACCGGCTGTCCCTCGGCGGCAAGCCCGCACCCGTCATCGACGGCCTGACCGGCGTGCAACGCGTACTGTTCGGTTGGGCCCAGGTCTGGCGCACCAAGTCCCGGCCCGCCGAGGCGGTGCGGCGGCTCGCCGTCGACCCGCACTCACCGCCGGAGTTCCGTTGCAACGGGGTCATCCGCAACATCGACGCGTTCTATGAGGCGTTCGACGTCACCGCGGACGACGCCCTCTACCTGGAACCGCAGCAGCGGGTCCGGATCTGGAACTAGCCGCGGGCCGGGCGGGACTGGATCAGTACAGCGTCCACTGCCAGTCGTCGGCGCCGTCCGGCTTGGTGTAGAGGCCGACGGAGTTCTTAACCACGATCGGGTCGCCGCTGCCGAAGTTGTCATAGAACCACTTGGCGTTGGTCGGGGAGAGGTTGATGCAGCCGTGGCTGACGTTGCGCTTGCCCTGGTCGCCGACCGACCACGGGGCGCTGTGCACGAAGCCGCCACTGTTGTCGATGCGGACGGCCCAGTCCACCTTCAGCTTGTAGCCGTCGGGTGAATTCACCGGGACTCCGTAGGTGGAGGAGTCCATGATCATGGTGGGGAACTTCTCCAGCACGTAGTAGGTGCCGTTCTTGGTGTCGTACTTGCCGTCCAGACCCATCGATACCGGGAAGGTGTTGACCACCTTGCCGTTTCGGGTGATGGTCATTTGGTGGGTCGAGTCGTCGACGGTGGCGATCAGCGAGTCGCCTACCCGGAAGTTCGACTTCGCGCCACTGGCGTCGATGTTCACCACGGTGCCGGCGGGCCAGAAGTTGTACGGGCGCCACCGAACCTGGGTGTCGGTCGTCCAGTAGAACGTGCCGGCCACTGGCGGGCTGGACGAGATGTGGATGGACTGCTCGGCCAGCGCCCGGTCGGCGATCGGCCGCTGGAAGTCGATGATGATCGGCTTGGCGACACCGACCAGCGCACCATTGACCGGGTTGAAGCGCGGCGGCGCGAACACCGGGTCACCGGTGAAGGGCGAGTTGTTCTGGCCCTTGACGGTGCTGGTGTTTTCGCTGGTCTGCGGGAGGGTCGGGACCGGCGCCTTGGTGGGTGTCGGGACTGCACCCGCGGCGGGCGCCGACGCTGCGCCCGCGGCGGGCGCGGGTGCCGCAGCCGCCGGCGCGGGCGCCGGGACCGCTCCGGGGGCCTCGAGATTGCCCGGCAGCGGCGGAGGCGGCGGCGGGAACAGCACCGGCGCGGGTTCGACCGGTGGCGGCGGAGGTACCTCCGGATCCGCCAACGCCGATCCGGCACCGCCGGTCATACCCACCACACACAGCGCGGCGGCAAGAGCGCACCTCACCCGCATCACCAAACTCCTCTGCTTCCTCGGTGTCGTCCCAGTGTTACACAGCACCGGCGGTGGTCCGCCCCTCGGCGATTCCCCCGGCGGCGCCCCCCAGGGCGCTGACCTGTGCAGATGATCGATACCCGGGTGACCAGCGTTACTCCGCGCTGGTCAGGGTCACGGTGGCGAACAGATTCCGCACCGCCAGCATGCAGATCAAAGCTCCCGCGACCAGCAACGCCGACGCGATGAGCATGACCGCCTCACCGGCCCGTTCGAAGAGCAGCCCCCCGATCAGCGATCCGGCCATGATGCCGACCTGAAAGGCGGCGACATACAAGCCCGATGCGCCGTCGGGATCCTCCGGACAGTGCCGCATGGCCGCGGACTGCAGCATCGGCGGCACCGCGGTGGCCGTGGCACCCCAAACCACGATCGCAACGACCCCCACCAGCATCGATGCGGGGGTGATGCGATTGGTCAACGCGAGGGCCGCCAGCACCGCGAAACTGAGCGTCAGACCGGCAAGACAACCGCCGACGGCCGCCTTCGGATGCCTGTCCCCCGGTCGTGCCAGCAGTGCCATGGCAGACAGGCCGGCAATCCCGTATACAGCCAGCAACCAGGCCAGATCCGGGCCGGCGACGCCCACGACATCACGGATGATCACGACGATGAAGGTGTAGGAGATGAAATGTCCGGTGACCCCGACCAGGGTCAGCAGACACATGGTGAGCAGCCGCCGGTTGCGGTGGTGCCAGACCGGCGGTGTGCGGGCCGCCGTGTCGCCCGCAGGCAGCGCCATTTGAGGTAGGGCCAGCCGGGCTGCGACCAGCACCGCCGCGGCGGCCCCGGTGATCGCCACCACGGCCAGTCGCCAGCCCCACATTTCACTCAACGCCGCCGTCAGTGGGCTGCCCACCACCAGCGCCAGTCCGGTGCCGACGTAGACGGCCATCGTCGCGCGGGCCGCATGGGTGGCCGGGACCAGTCGGGCACCGATCGGCGCGACCACCGACCACATCAAACCGTGCGTCAGCGCACACAGCACCCGGCCGAGTGACAGCACGGCGAAGTTCGGCGCGCACGCCGAGATCAACTGCGACACGGTGAGCACGGCCAGGGTGAACAGCAGGGTCCGCCGACGCGGCCAACTCGACGTGAGTCGCACCAACGGAACGGTGGCCACCGCGGCAACCAGCGCATAACTGGCCAACAGGGTCCCGACCATAGCCTCGCTGACACCCAGATCGGCGGCGATCGCCGGCAGCGCACCCACCGGCATGATCTCTGCGGTCACGTAGACGAAGGCGGCGGCGGCCAGGACGGCCAGCGCGAGCGCGACCCGTGGTGTCCAGGGGCCGGGGCGCGGAGGTGCGGGTACGTCGAGTGCCATAGGTCCGTTAAGGGCCATCCCGAAGCGCCCTGCAACACGGTATCGGCTACGACGGGTCGGCATAACCCCCCGACGCGCCGGTAAACCCGGTTCGAGACCCGGCTGAGACCGGCTACGAACGCACCAGGCGGGCGATCGCGGCGGAAGCCTCCGCGAGCTTCTTGTCGGCCTCCTCGCCCCCGGCCTCAACAGCGTGGCTGACGCAATGGTTGAGGTGCTCGTCGAGCAGACCGAGCGCCACCGACTGCAGCGCACTGTTGACAGCGCTGATCTGGGTCAGGACGTCGATGCAGTACTTGTCCTCGTCGATCATCTTGGCGATCCCGCGCACCTGCCCCTCGATCCGGCGCAGACGCTTGGCGTAGTTGTCCTTGTTGGCCGAGTAGCCATGCGACGCGGAGTTCATGGCAGTAGTGTATCTGATACCCCTTGGGGGTATTCAGCGACGATTTTGGCGGCCACGACCAGCAGGTCATACTTGTTCCGTGAGCGACACCCCCGATCTGAAGCCCCGCAGCCGCGACGTCACCGATGGACTGGAGCGGGCCGCGGCCCGCGGAATGCTCCGCGCCGTCGGCATGGGCGACGAGGACTTCGCCAAACCGCAGATCGGGGTGGCGTCCTCGTGGAACGAGATCACCCCGTGCAACCTGTCCTTGGATCGGCTGGCCAAAGCCGCCAAAGAAGGCGTGTTCGAGGCCGGCGGCTTTCCGATGGAGTTCGGCACCATCTCGGTCTCCGACGGCATCTCGATGGGCCACGAGGGGATGCACTTCTCGCTGGTTTCGCGGGAGATCATCGCCGACAGCGTGGAAACCGTGATGCAGGCCGAGCGACTCGACGGCATGGTCACGCTCGCCGGTTGCGACAAGTCGCTGCCGGGGATGTTGATGGCGGCCGCGCGCCTCGACCTGGCCTCGGTGTTCCTCTACGCCGGGTCGATCCTGCCGGGCCGGGCCAAACTGTCCGACGGGACCGAGAAGGACGTGACGATCATCGACGCCTTCGAGGCCGTCGGCGCCTGTGCCCGCGGACTGATGTCGCGTGAGGACGTCGACGCCATCGAACGCGCGATCTGTCCCGGCGAGGGCGCTTGCGGCGGCATGTACACCGCCAACACCATGGCCAGCGCGGCTGAGGCGCTGGGCATGTCGCTGCCCGGCAGTGCTGCGCCGCCGGCCACCGATCGTCGCCGCGACGGCTATGCCCGCCGCAGTGGCGTCGCGGTCGTCGAACTGCTTCGCCGCGGCATCACCGCCCGGGACATCCTGGTCAAGGAGGCGTTCGAGAACGCCATCGCAGTGGTCATGGCGTTCGGCGGGTCCACAAACGCGGTGCTGCATCTGCTCGCCATCGCCCACGAGGCCAAGGTCGAACTATCACTGGCCGACTTCAGCCGGGTCGGCGCGAAAGTTCCCCACCTCGCCGACGTCAAACCGTTCGGCGCGCACGTGATGAACGACGTCGACCGCATCGGCGGCGTGCCGGTCGTCATGAAAGCCCTGCTCGATGCTGGCCTGCTGCACGGCGATGTGCTGACCGTAACCGGAAAGACGATGGCGGAGAACCTCGCCCACATCGCCCCGCCGGATCCCGACGGCAAGGTGCTGCGGGCGCTGAACAACCCGATCCACCCCACCGGCGGCATCACGATCCTGCACGGCTCACTGGCCCCTGAGGGCGCCGTGGTCAAGTCCGCCGGCTTCGACTCCAGCGTTTTCGAAGGCACCGCAAGGGTTTTCGACGGCGAGCGCGCCGCCATGGACGCCCTC
>CAZRFC010000091.1:0-12791 GCA_964598975.1 uncultured Mycobacterium sp.
GTACCCGTCGGTTCTTCGCGCGAGCGCTCATCACAAGCCCACCGGTACCAGGTCCGCCGTCGGCACCGCGTTGTTGCGGTCGGCGATACACTTGACGATCGCCTCGACGGCCTCATCACGCGGCACGCCGTTGATCTGGGTGCGGTCCCCGAAGCGGAAGGAGATGGCGCCCGCCTCTATGTCCTTGTCCCCTGCCAGCAACATGAACGGCACCTTCTGGTTGGTGTGGTTGACGATCTTCTTGGCCATCCGGTCGTCGCTGGCGTCCACCTCGACGCGCACCCCGCCGGCGCGCAGTTCCGCTGCCACCTCCTGAAGGTAGGAGACGTGCTCGTCGGCGACCGGGATCCCGACCACCTGAACAGGGGCCAGCCAGGCCGGGAAAGCCCCGGCATAGTGCTCGGTGAGGATGCCGAAGAACCGCTCGATGGAACCAAACAGGGCGCGGTGAATCAGCACCGGACGCTGCCGGCTTCCGTCGGCGGCGGTGTATTCGAGGCCGAACCGTTCGGGCATGTTGAAGTCCAACTGGATGGTGGACATCTGCCAACTGCGACCCAGTGCGTCGCGCACCTGGACGCTGATCTTCGGCCCGTAGAACGCCGCGCCGCCGGGATCGGGCACCAGGTGCAGTCCGGATGACTCGGCGACCTCGCGCAGTGTCTCGGTGGCCTCCTCCCACATCTCGTCGGAGCCGACGTACTTCTCCGGGTCCTTGGTCGACAACTCCAGGAAGAAGTCGTCCAGGCCGTAGTCGCCCAGCAGGTCGAGCACGAACCGCAGCAGCGATGCCAACTCGTCGCGCATCTGCTCGCGGGTGCAGTAGATGTGCGAGTCGTCCTGGGTCATGCCGCGCACCCGGGTGAGGCCGTGGATAACGCCGGATTTCTCGTAGCGGTAGACCGTGCCGAACTCGAAGAGCCGCAACGGAAGTTCCCGATAGGACCGTCCGCGGGAGCGGAAGATCAGGTGGTGCATCGGGCAGTTCATCGGCTTGAGGTAGTAGTCCTGGCCGGGCTTGCGCAGTGCGCCGTCTTCGCCGTACTCGGCGTCGATGTGCATCGGCGGGAACATGCCGTCGGCGTACCACTCCAGATGCCCCGAGGTGATGTAGAGCTGCTCCTTGGTGATGTGCGGGGTGTTGACGAACTCATAGCCGCCCTCGATGTGCTTGCGGCGCGAGTACTCCTCCAACTCGCGGCGAACAACGCCGCCCTTGGGGTGGAAAACCGGTAGCCCCGAACCCAGTTCGTCGGGGAAGCTGAACAGGTCGAGTTCCACGCCGAGCCTGCGGTGGTCGCGGCGTTGCGCTTCCTCCAGCAATTCCAGGTGACGGTCCAGCGCCTCCTGGGACTCCCAGGCGGTCCCGTAGATGCGCTGCAGGCTGGCGTTGCGCTGGTCGCCGCGCCAGTACGCCGCCGAGCTTCGGGTCAGCGTGAACGCCGGAATGTATTTGGTGGTCGGGCAGTGCGGGCCGCGGCACAGGTCGCCCCAGACCCGTTCCCGGGTGCGGGGATTGAGGTTGTCGTAGGCGGTCAGTTCGTCGCCTCCGACCTCCATGACGTCGGGATCACCGGACTTGTCGTCGACCAGTTCGAGCTTGTAGGGCTCGCCAGCCAGTTCGGCGCGCGCCTCGTCCTTGGATTCGTAGACACGCCGGGAGAACAACTGGCCCTCTTTGATGATGGCGCGCATCCGCTTCTCGAGTTTCTCGAGGTCTTCGGGGGTGAAGGCGGCCGGGACGTCGAAGTCGTAGTAGAAGCCATCGGTGATGGGCGGGCCGATACCTAGTTTCGCGGACGGGAACATCTCCTGGACGGCCTGGGCCAGGACGTGGGCCGCGGAGTGCCGGATCACGCTGCGCCCCTCGTCGGTGTCGGCAGCCACCGGGGTGACCTCGACGTCGGTCTCCGGGGTCCAGCTCAGGTCGCGCAGTTTCCCGTCGGCGTCTCGGACGACGACGATCGCGCCCGCTTCTCCCCGGCCGGGCAGGCCGGCGTCGCGGACGGCGGCTCCCGCAGTGGTCCCGGCACGGACCTGCAGCAGGTCGACCGGGGTGGGCTGTGCGGGGGCGCTCATCGAGTATCTCTTTCCAGGCAGCGGCGATGACCGCCGGTTCGGCGGTGGTCGGGCTAATGCTATCCAGTGCTATCCGGCAGGACCGGAGTTACCGAGTCCGATGGGGCTGCGCAGCAGAGGGTGCTCCAGGCCCACCAGGGTCGCCAGCCAGTCGATGGCCCCGAGGAACCACAGCGTGACGACCACAACGGACGCGGTCAGGATCGCTGCGAGGGCCTGCATCCACCACGACTGTTGCCGCATCCAGGCCATCGCAACGTCGTAGCGGTCGCGAGTGTAGGTCAGGGTGCGCCGGGCCCAGTAGAACTCGCTGGCCAGGATCGCCAGGCCGAGGAAGACGATGGCCCATCCCGGCCCGGGGTAAGGGATCGCAGCGACGCCTACCAGCAGGACGGTCAGGCCCACCACCGCGACCACAACCCGGTAGCCGAAGTCCAGCATGCGCCGCTGCCGCAGCCGCTCCCGGTGCTGTTTCAACCGGGCGGTCGCGGGCCGGCGCGGGGTGTCCTCTGCCATCGCCGCCAGGGTACGTCCTCAGATACGGTGCATGGGTGGCAAGGACCGCTGGATGATCGGTGTCATCGGGGGCAGTGGCTTCTACACGTTCTTCGGGCCCGATGCCGCCAGCGTCGAGGTGGCGACCCCTTACGGAGACCCGAGCGGTCCCGTCACGGTGGGCCGCGTGGGGGTCCATGAGGTCGCATTCCTTCCGCGGCACGGGCTGCGCCACGAATTCTCGCCACACACCGTCCCCTATCGAGCCAACATGTGGGCCTTGCGCGCCCTGGGGGTTCGGCGGGTACTGGCACCGTGTGCGGTCGGCAGCCTGACCACCGCGCTGGGCCCCGGTGCGATCGTGGTTCCCGATCAGCTCGTGGACCGCACCCGCGGACGGGATGACACCTACTTCGATTCCGGCGGCATCCACGTCGGGTTCGCCGACCCCTACTGCCCCACACTGCGCGCCATCGCCGCCCGCCGACCCGATGTCGTCGACGGCGGAACGATGGTGGTTGTGCAGGGACCTCGGTTTTCCACCCGCGCAGAGAGCCAGTGGTTCATCCGCCAGGGCTTCACGCTGGTGAACATGACCGGGTATCCGGAGTCAGTCCTGGCTCGTGAGCTTGAGATGTGCTACGCGGCACTGGCTTTGGTCACCGACCTCGATGCCGGTGTCGAGGTGGGCGGCGGCGTACGGACCGTTGATGTGATGGCGGAGTTCGAGCGGAATCTCGTGCCGTTCAAGCAGTTCGTTCATGAGGTGATCGACGGACTGGACTCGGAACGGGTCTGCACACACTGCCTGGCCCATGAGGGCGTCGAACTCCCCTTCGACCTGCCATGAAGCTGGCCGACCTGTCCGGGTTGCCGCTGACCTACTCCGAGGTGGGCGCGACCGCCGGGGACATGCCGGCCGGCTATCGCCACGTCCGGGTCGCCAGGCGGATCGGGTCGGGGCGGGCCCGCTTCGATCGGGCTGCCGAGGCCGTCGTGCGCTACGGCATGCTGCGCGGCGCCGGACTGAAGGTGGACACCACCACGGAGGTGGCGCGGGTCGGCACCGATGTGTTGGGCCGGCTTGGGCCCTTCCTGGCGCCGTGCCGCGTGGTCTACCTGATCGACGAACCGGACCGGCGCGGCTTTGCCTACGGCAGCCTGCCCGGGCATGCGGTGCGCGGTGAGGAGATGTTCGCCGTACGCTTTGACCCGTCCGACGACTCGGTCCACGCCGAGGTGGCGGCATTCTCCACGCCGGCGACGTGGTGGAGCAGGCTGGGCGCCCCGGTGTTGGGGCTGTCGCAACGCCTCATCACCCACCGGTATCTGCACGCCGTCTAGACCGGCCACCGCGGGGTACCCGACGGGCATGGCATTCCCCAAACAGCAGCAGGAACCCCCGGGCCTGCAGGCCGAGATGAACCCGGTTCCAGACTGCGGAGAACAGAGCTACCGCGGTTCGGGACGCCTGACCGGCAAGCGAGCGGTGATCACCGGCGGCGACAGCGGCATCGGCCGGGCTGTGGCCATCGCCTACGCGCGCGAGGGCGCCGATGTCCTCATCGCCTACCTCGACGAGGACACCGACGCCAACGATGTCGCGTACTACGTCGAGCAGGCCGGGCGGAAATGTGTCCTGATGGCGGGAGATCTGTCGCAGCCCGCATTCTGCCGGGAGGTCGTCCACACCGCCGCCGAGGAACTCGGCGGTATAGACGTTCTGGTGAACAATGCTGCTTACCAGATGACTCACAACGATCTTGATGAGATCAGCGACGAGGAGTGGGAGTACACCTTCAGAGTCAACATCGGCGCCTACTTTCACCTGGCCAAGGCTGCGCTGAGACATATGGGCCCCGGCGGCTCGATCATCGGAAGTTCGTCGGTCAACTCCGATATGCCCAATCCCACCCTGGCCCCGTACGCGGCCACCAAAGCCGCGATCGCGAACTTCTCGGCGAGCCTGGCACAACTGCTGGGCGAGCGGGGAATCCGGGTCAACAGCGTGGCTCCCGGCCCGATCTGGACACCGCTGATCCCGTCCACGATGCCGCCGGAGAAGGTGGAAAATTTCGGCACCAACACCCCGCTGGGGCGGGCCGGCCAACCGGTGGAACTCGCGCCGGTGTACGTGCTGCTTGCCTCCGATGAGGCCAGCTATTCACCGGGGCGCGGGTCGCGGTCACCGGAGGAAGGCCGATCCTGTAGGGCCGAACAGGATTCGAGCCTCCCCCCGGGACCGTCCCCCCGGGTCCGGCCTCAGTCCAGCGCGAAGGCGGGCGGCTTCGGCAGGGTCCCGAACGGGTTGGATCCACCGGGCCTGGCCCATAGCGCTTCGTTGGCCCAACCCGGAACCGCGTTGGTGGCATCCGGCCGCGAAGGCTTCCGCGCCGGACCGGGCCGGTAGGGGCCGCCACGGTCGGCGCCGGCGGCCTGCTGCGACGAGCCGCGACCGGTGTCGCGCTTTGACACCTCGTCGGCCTCCTCGGCGGCGGCGGCGGGGGCCAGGCCGATGGCGACGGCGAACGCGCCGGCCAGAACAGTTGAGGTGAGGAAAGTGCTTGCCACAGTAGGTCCTTTCGTCAGTTCGGGGACTTCTCCCCAGTGACTTCGAGCGTAGGAACCGTCCGGCAGAGAGTCACTGACTTCATAGAAAAGACATAATTTTCGATTCACGATCCAGGGATCGCAAATAAGGTTGGCGGCCCGCTAAGAACTCGCGACCTCACACGCGCAGCGTCGACATCCCGCCGTCTAGACCCAACACCTGTCCAGTGATCCATCCGCTCTCCGGGGACAACAGGAACTTCGCCAAAGCCGCAGCGTCACCGGGTGTCCCGACCCTTTTGAGTGGATAACGCGCCGCCATGGCATCGCGCTTCTCCGGCGTTCCGAGCATCCGTTCGACCAGCGGGGTGTCGACCAGAGCCGGGGCGACGGCATTGACCCGAACCTTGGGTGCCCACTCGGCAGCCAGCGAACGCATCAGTCCCTCCACCGCGCCCTTGGCGGCGGCGACCGAGGAGTGCATCGGCATCCCTTGGCCCACCGCGACGGTACTGAACAGCACCACGCTGGCAGGCCCGCCGCCGGGACCCTTCAGACGGGCTTGGCAGGCCTTGAGGAAGCGAACCGCACCAAGCAGATTCACCTCCCAGTCCCGGCGGAAGTCCTCCTCGGACATCGCTCGGAAGCTCTTGAGATTCACTGTCCCCGGGCAGTAGACCGCACCCTGGATCGACTCCGGCAGATCGGGCAGCGGATCAGCGGCGGTGAGGTCGCAGGCGAAGTGACGGACCGGGCCGGCGACGGTCAGTTCGTCGGCCGAACGAGACCAGACGTCGATCCGGTCCGCTGAACTTGTCAGCAGTCGAACCAGTTCCAGTCCGATCCCCCGACTGCCGCCCGCGATGAGGTAGTTGCCCATCGCCTGATGATAGGGATCCGCCGACGTTGTTTGTCAGCCCACGCCGCTTTCGACGGGCAGGCCGGTGCGGACGTCGTCAAACCGCATGCAGACGCTGGTGCCCAGGCCGGATGTGTCGATGATCACCGAGTCGGCAAGGGTCCGCATCAGCGGTATACCTCGGCCCCGGGTGCGCTGGCGGTTGAGCGGGTTGGTTTCGCGCCAGTGCCCACGGTCGGACACCGTCACAGTCAGCGTTCGGCGGATCGGATCGCGGACCGCTTCGAGGTCCACGGTCCCCCCACCGCCGTCGACATAGGCGAATTCGGCGGTGTTGGCCAGTGCTTCGTTGACCGCCAGGATCACGTCGCACAGTCTGGTCTCGTCCAGGCCTGTCCCGCGGCGCAGCCACCGCGCGAAATCGTCGCGAATCCACGCTACGCAGGCAGGTTCAGCCGCTGCGTCATTGCAGGTGAACCGCTCAGCGGCTTCAGGGCACTGGAAAATGGCTGCGCTCATCTCGACGGCAGACATACCCGCGCCCGGAGGAACTTATGCCTCCAATGCGGCGCGGGCTTCCTCGAGTGTCGGGTGGAGGCCTACGACCTCTGCCAGCCCGACGAGCTTGAGCGGCCGACTTGTGGCGGGGCCACTGGCCACAACACCGAATCCGACCTTCCCGTCGGCTTCGTCGCGGGCGGCAACAAGCACACCCATCCCGGCCGAGGCCAGGAAGTCGACGTCGCTGAGGTCGACGATGACCGCACCGGGGTTCTTGCTGATAGCGGTGGAGATCGTCGCCTGCAGTTGCGGGGAGGTGAGCATGTCGAGCACGCCGGAGACGGAGACGACCGCGGTGCGGTCGAACCACTCTTCGTTAATCACACAGCCGGTAGGGGCGGTTTGTTGGTTCAAGGTTCATACCTCACTAGTGCACGCGCCGTGGCGCGTGAATGGGTTAGCTGCAAGGCTGCCGTCTGAACCTGGCAAGTACTGCTCTCGAATGCGCCGACCTTCTTGCGGCGCGGGGATCACGCTGAAAATTTCCTTAACGCGACTTCACTTAGGCTAGCGCAATTTCGGTCCCTGTGGAGAGCCAATTTGCCTCAGAGCGGAATTATCGACAGCCCGCCAGCCCAGATAGCCGAAAAGCGCACTTCCGATCAGATAGACGGCGGCGCCGATCCACAACGCCGAGGCACTCCAGGTGTGCCCCAGATAGTGCGGTTCGTTGAAAATCCCGGTGGCGATCGCGAAGCCCATGTTTGCGTGCACCACGCCGGCGCCGGCAAGGAAGCCGCACAAAAACTTGAAGACCTCGCGCTTTCTCATCATCAGCGGGCAAGTTCAGGCTTCCGCGGACGCCAGGCGAGGTAGCCGAGTCCGGCGGTCATGGCCCCGTAAACGACAGCCTCGATGAGCATCTTGCCGACTCCCCATTCGCGGCCGCGCCAGATCGGCACCGAGATCGCGCCCCGCTTGGCGGCCGCCGCGTAAGCGAGGTGAACCCACGTCATTGCCGCCGCCACCCCGGTCAGGAATTTAAATGCATCGCGTGCCATATTCATCCCCCCTTTTCGCTTTTCAGCATTGAGGATTTCGACCCAACGCCGGAAGGGCACAAAGTCCCTGCTGCTAATCCGATGTGGGGCTGGTGGTGTTTGCGCGGCGGGCCAGTCGCCGGGGCGGCGCTTCATCGCGCCGGTCTAGCGTGGGCGGCATGGGTTTGTTCAGCCATGAGGAGTTCCAGGACCCGGCCGACGGAACTGCTGGCGGCACTGGTGGTGGGGTTGTCGACAGGCGCGAGGGTGCCGAGTTGGACGAATTCGGGGTCGATGACCCTGTGGTAATTGGTCCGGGGTTGCCGCCCGAGGATGGTTCCTGTGGCCAGTTCGCCGTGCAGTTCCACGTGACTACGTCAATGCTGGTCGCGTTGAAACGGATCGCGGATGCGCGGGGAGTGAGTGTGCCGGAAGTGTGCCGGCAAGTAATTGGTGTGTTCGTTGCCCAGCAGGAGGGCGAGTTGAGTGCGTTGCTTGCCGCTGAGGCCGAGGCGGCTGCTTCTCGGCCGGTTTTGGGTCAGGGATAAGTGGCGATCCCGACGGGCTGGCGGGTCGATTCCGAAATGCTGTCTTGTGGTGGTCCCGGCTGGGATCGAACCAGCGACCTTCCGCGTGTGAAGCGGCCTGAATAGCCGCTGACCTGCGTTTATTGCGCGCGCACGCGACGCATGCAACGCATTGACCTCGCTCAATGAACCGGGCCGATTTCTGAAACGGACACGGACCGGACACGGGTTCTGGACCCCGAACGGGTTGAGCCCCCGGCAGCTCCATCTCTAGCCAGAAGCGCTGCCGAGGGCCCCGGAAGGGTCTTCCATGCCTTCGTCATTCATGGTGCCAGACGACTCTGTCACCAACAACAACTCTGCCCTGGCGCCGGCCGCCGCGCGCATCCTCACGCCGCAGGCCGCCGCCGACGTAGGCGGCCGAAGCGCGTGCGCCAGCGAAAGCGCGCAGGCCGCCGAAGCGGCGGCTGACGAGTCGTGCGCGCCGCGGCCGGAGCCCGGGCTTGTTATATGTGCCAAAGGTGTCCGCTCCCAGGTAGACGACCCGGGCGATGCGGAGATCCGAGCTGGTGACGCGATCGGGCTTCGCTTCCCGGGCGTTGAGTTGGTGTCTCCGGCGGCAAGCCTGTTCGAGAGGCCCGAACCGTGGGCGACGGGTGCGGGACTACGCGGCCTGCAAGCCGAGTCCGGCCAATTCCATCTGTCCATCTCCCCCGGCGTGCTGCAGCTGAGCTGGACCCGCCCGATCCCGACAGAGAAGACCCTCGACAGGGCGGCCAGCCATGGCCGCCACGTCGACGTGGCGCAGTGCGAAGCGGAGGTCCGGGATGCCCTCCTGGAAAACGAATCGCGCGATCAGTGTGCCCCGCGAGACACCGGTTCCCGGCGCCGTCAGATCACGGGGTGGTCCCGCAAGTCTCGAGCGAGGATGTGTCGGGCGTTAGCCGAATACGACTACACACCGATCATCGCCGGGGACCGCATTCCGGCGATGGTCACACTCACCTACCCCGGCGACTGGGAATGCGTTGCCCCATCCGGCGAGGTGGTGAAAAACCACCTCCGTAACTGGTACCGCCGTTTCGAACGCGAATGGGACGAGGTAGCGAGGTTTATCTGGAAGCTTGAGTTCCAGGAACGCGGCGCTCCCCATATCCACCTCTGGATGGCTCTTCCCCTGCTACCTGGTCGTTCCGGTCGCAACTTCCGCGAGTGGTGTTCCGCAGCCTGGGCTTCCGTCGTGAACCACCCCGATCCGTCACAACGTCGAAAGCACCTTCACGCCGGCACCGGAGTCGACGTCTTGAAGGGGCTGCAGGCGCGTGACCCCAAACGCCTCGCCATCTACTTCACCAAGCATTCCTCCCCGAACATGGAGGGCGCCAAGGAGTACCAGCACAACGTGCCCGAACCGTGGCGCGAGCCAGGCAAGGGACCCGGGCGGTTCTGGGGAGCGGTAGGCCTCAAGAAAGCCACAGCGAAGGTAGAGATCGCGGAGGCCGACTACCTCAACGGACGCCGCATCCTTCGACGGTGGTCTCGCCACAAAGCGATCTACGCCGACGTCGGCAGCCGCTTCCCTACCCAGGTCGTCCCACGGACGGCAAAGGTGTCCGTTCCCCGCGTCGATCCGGAAACCGGCCGCGTGAGGTTCCGGCGGGTTCGCCGCCGCAGGCAACTGTGCTCGCAAGGCGGACTTGCGGGCGGCTTCGCGCTGGCGAACAACGGGCCCGATTTTGCATCTCAGCTGGCTCGGGCACTGTCGGCGTGGGAGGGATCTGATTGTTGGGAGTACTGGAAGATCACTCGCGCGGACGACGGTCAGCTGGCTTGGCTCGGCGCGATGCGGCCTAATGCCCCCAGCATCTTCGACCGGGCGAAGATCTGGACTCTGCTCCCCCGTCAACGATCCTTCGTCGCAAATTGGTTCGTTACCGCCGACCGACACATAGAGCGCGGCGAATGGTTCTACGAACGGATCGACCTCGCTCAAGCTCGCGAACTCGTGTCGGCGCTCCCCACCCCGTCGGCATCGGAATTGGAGCGAATCGCCAGCTATCCCGAAGGCGCCCTCCCCTTGTTTCGGATTGACCAGTTTCCGGTGCACGAAGTCATGGATAAGCGCAGCGGGGTCGAGTTACGAAGAAGATGAGAAGAAGGCCAGAGAGGAAAGATGACGTGATCGTTTGGAAGCCTACCGTGCCAAGTTTTATTCGCCGCCCAGCCGCTTGTCCAACGACTTTACCACTAAATCGTCTGTGTCCGTTGTTATTTCGAGCACCGGTCGCCCGGGATCTGTCGTACATCTATGTCAAAGTGTGGCCAGGAAGATTCACTCAATAGTTGCGACTGCAAAGGAGACAGAATGAGCACTGAAGCGGAGTTCCTCGAAGCCTGGATCGAGGCCGTCGCAATTGCCGGCCCTTCGCTGTTCGGAGATGGCATGGACCCCGACTTGGCCCAAGACAAGTCGGAGCTCGAGCCCAACCTGAGCGCGATTCGGCGCCGCATCGCCACCATGTCGACCGGGGAGGCGGCCTTCGTGGCAGCGATGACATGTTTCTACAGCGAGGCGGACGGACTCGAACTCCTGCAGCAGAGCAACCATCGGTCCCCCGGATTGCGTTCGATAGCGACCTCGTTGGATTCCGATCGCCGGTCGATGATCGCCTTGCTTTTCGCCACGTTCTCTGGTTGGTAGGAAGGCCTCTTATCGACGGCTGGCTCCCCCCGGATCCTGGCGGCATCATCGCCGGTGGTCCACCGCGCCAGACCGGTTCGGCCTCGGTTGCCAGCCCCACGGGAACGCCTCCCGAAATGCCCACCACCAGGAACTGCACCGGCGAATTCGTGCTGGACGGGCCGCCATGCCAGGGTTCTGAACTGTGCTGACGCCGTCAGCGCGCCCCTTCCCGAGTCCGCCGGAATCCCCGGTAACCCAGCGTTGACCCGACTAGGATCGGGCAGAGCCGGTTATACCGGGTTCACGGGGAGGGAGCGCGCGTATGTCCGAGCCGTGGATGTCTGCCGACAACATCGCTGCCCACCTCGGAGTGACGACCGACACCGTCTACTCGTGGATCGCTGATAAGGCGATGCCCGCGCACAAGGTTGGCCGCCTCTGGAAATTCCAGGCCAGCGAGGTGGACGAGTGGGTTCGTACTGGCGGCGCCGCATCTCCACGGGACAAGAAACCCCCAACGGACCCACGCGGCGCCGGCACGGGTTAGGCCACCATGTCAGCTGCCCGAGTTACGTTGACCGACTTTACGGACAGATCCAGGGAGAAATTCAGAATGGCAGGAGGCGCCCCCCACACGCGCTACGCGCTCTCGTTCACGAGTGGCGCCCTCCTAACCCAAGAGGCGCTCGTCGCCGCTCCCCTATACCTGCGTGAGCACGATTGGTCCAAGGTCCGTGAGCTCATCGCCGAGGACAACCTCCTGCAGTCCCGCACGGTTGCAACTCGGCAGAGACGCGCGCGCGAGGTCGCCCAGCGCCTGGCGGTCCTGACCGACGAGGAACTTGAGCTGCTTGTCGACTCGACGACATCAGAGCGTGGGCACCTGCTGTGGGCGGCAGCTTGCCGGCGGTATGACCTGATCGCCGAATTCGCGGAGGAAGTACTGCGCGAGCGATTCCTCCTGATGACTCCAGCGCTGGATCACAGTCACTTCGACAGCTTCCTACGGAACAAGGCGCTGTGGCACGACGAGGTGGCTGCTCTCAAGGAGTCCACAGTGGCCAAGCTTCGGTCCAATGTCTTTCGGATGCTCATCGAGGCGGGGTTGCTGTCGGAAGGCGGAAACATCATCCCGGCCGTGTTGTCCGCTCGCGTCACGGAGATGCTTTCCGCCCGCAAGCCCAGCGACATTCGCTTCTTCCCGACCGCGAGGGGTGGACGATGAGCGGCATCGGCCTGGGCAAGCAGGAGGAACACCTCTTCGCGGTGCTCAGCGGGAAACGGTTCCTGAAGATGGAGGGCCTGGGCAATGAGGTCCCGTTCTTCATCTACCCCTACCCGCCGGAGGACGCTCTGGCTGTCGCACAGCTCAAGAAGCGGATAAAAAACAAACTGAGCCACAAGGGAATCCGCGTACAAGAGATCAACCTCTATGACTTGTCCGTCGAAATCCTCAAGGACCGTGGCGTGTGGGAGCGGGTCCTGGCTGCCGAGCCCGACCAGGACAAAGCTGACTTCCGTGAGCTGCTGCAGGGCATGTTGGATCCGCAACTTCACCTCGCGCCGGCGATCCGCGCCAAGATCGCCGGCGGGGATTTCGACATCCTTTTCCTCACTGGTATCGGCGAGGTATTCCCCTACATCCGTTCGCACAACGTGCTCAACAACCTGCAGAGCGTCGTGACCGGCAAGCCCATGCTGATGTTCTTCCCGGGCCGCTACGAGCAGTCCGACACCCTGGGCTCCTCGCTCGTGCTCTTCGGGCGACTCAAAGACGACCAGTACTACCGGGCCAAGAACATCCTGGAACAGGAAGCGTGAAATCTGATGCAGCTCAACGAGATCTTCGCCAAGGATGTCCAGCGTCCGATCGAGGGCGTAATCAAGGCCGACGACGCGGCACACCTCAAGACCGAGGTGGACGAGTACGTCCTGACCAATGAGGCAGCCAAAGGTCTTGAGCTGCTTTTAGAGTCCTACACCAACTACACCACCGGCAATGGGGTGTGGATCTCCGGATTCTTCGGCTCCGGCAAGTCGCACCTGTTGAAGATGCT
>CAZRFC010000092.1:0-12701 GCA_964598975.1 uncultured Mycobacterium sp.
ACAGGGTTGATCGAAGGGACAGGGTTTTCTGGGGGTGAAGCTCAGGGTTGGCACCCGCAGACGTGCACGCGAGAACCAGTTGAGCTTACTCGACCGCGCACACCCGACCAAACCAGGCGTTCCGCACAGCTACTCTCCTGAGGTGTCGTATGCCCCTGCGCCCTATGCCTGGACGCCGCCGTTTCCGCGGCCGGTCCGCAAAGTCGGCGCGCCACTGGCCGCAATCATCGCGCTGGGCACGCTGACCGGATTGATCCTGATTCTGGCGACGGCGGTCGATCCCGGCGGGACCGCGCTGGGCTTCGCCCTCGCGACATCGGCGATGGCGTGCGTCCTGCTGTGCTACCTGTGGTTGGACCGGTGGGAACCGGAGCCGCCACGGCTGCTGATCATGGCTTTCCTGTGGGGGGCGTCGGTGGCGGTGCTGCTGTCGGTGCTGTTCTCGGAGGTTTTCGAGCAGACCTTCGGCACCGGGGCCGAGAAGCCGAGCGCGGTGACGGTGGCGCTCGGCGCCCCACTGGTCGAGGAGGCGGCCAAAGGCCTGTTCCTGTTGTTGATGATGACCGGTCGGCGACGCCACGAACTCAACACTCTGACCGACTGCCTGGTCTATGCGGGCCTTACCGCGCTGGGTTTCGCCTGGGTGGAGAACATCTTCTACATCGCCAGCGCGGAGACGGTGCCGGAGTCGCTGGCCGTCGCCGCGATGCGTCTGGTGATCTCCCCCTTCGCCCACCCGCTGTTCACCTCGATGTTCGGCATCGGGGTGTACTACGCGCTGAAGCAACGCAGCGGGCCGGCCAATTTCGGCTGTCTGCTGCTCGGCTATCTCGGAGCGGTCCTGATGCACGGCATGTGGAACGGGTCAGCGCTTTTCGGGTTCAAGACCTACCTGGGCGTCTATGTGCTGTGGATGATGCCGGTGTTCGCCCTGGCCATCGTGGTGGCGGTCGCCAGCCGGCGCCGGGAGCAGCACATCATCGCCGGAAAGCTGCCCGGGATGATCTCGGGCGGACTGCTGAGCCCGGCCGAGGCGCACTGGATGCATTCGCTGAAATCGCGGAAGGCGGCGGTTCAGGCGGCCGGCCGGTTCGGCGGCCGGCCGGCGGCGAAAGCGGTGAAGCGATTCATCATCCAGGTGGTCGAACTGGCCTATGTGCGGGACCGGATCGACCGCGGGTTCGGCGACGAGCGGGTGTTCGCGCTGCAGAACGAGGAGGCCTACGGGGTGCTGGCGGCCCGCGCCGCCGCGGCGCCGGCGTTGCAGCGGCTCGCCGCGTACCGGGTGCCGATGTGACCTGCTAGTGGGCCGCCGCGTCCCAGCTGGGCCCATAGCCCACGGAGACCTCCAGCGGAACGTCCAGCGGGTAGGCGCCACCCATCCGTTCGCGCACCAGCTTCTCGACCGTCTCCCGCTCCCCCGGCGCCACCTCGAGGAGCAACTCGTCGTGCACCTGGAGCAGTAGCCGCGACGCCAGTCCGGCCTGTTTCAGCGCATCGGCCACCCCGATCATGGCGACCTTGATGATGTCGGCGGCGCTGCCCTGAATCGGGGCGTTGAGCGCCGCGCGCTCGGCGGCCTCGCGGAGTTGACGGTTGCTGCTGTCCAGCTCGGGCAGATAACGGCGCCGGCCGAGCACCGTGGAGGTGTAGCCGTCCTTGCGGGCCTGCTCAACGACGGCATGCAGATAGTCACGGACGCCGCCGAAGCGGGCAAAGTAGGCGTCCATCTGCTCTTTGGCGTCTTCGGTGGAGATCTTGAGCTGGGCGGCCAGCCCGTAGGCACTAAGCCCGTAGGCCAGGCCGTAGGACATCGCCTTGACCCGACGCCGCAGGTCTGCGGTCACTTCGTCGATCGGCACCCCGAATGCCCGGGATCCGACAAAGGAGTGCAGATCCTCACCGGTGTTGAACGCTTCGATGAGACCTTCGTCGCGGGACAGGTGCGCCATGATGCGCATCTCGATCTGGCTGTAGTCGGCGGTCATCAACTCGGCGTAAGCCCCGTCCGGACCGGAGCCCACCACGAAGGCGTCACGAATTCGCCGCCCGGCGTCAGTGCGGACCGGGATGTTCTGCAGGTTGGGTTCGGTGGAGGAAAGTCGGCCAGTCGCCGCAATCGTCTCGTTGAAGGTGGTGTGGATGCGGCCATCGGGGGCGGTCGACTTGAGCAGGCCGTCGACGGTGACCTTCAGCCGGGTGGCGTCGCGGTGGGCCAGCAGGTGCTCCAAGAACGGGTGCCCGGTCTTGTCGAATAACGACTGCAGGGCGTCGGCGTCGGTGGTGTATCCGGTCTTGGTCTTCTTGGTCTTCGGCATGCCGAGCTCGTCGAACAGCACCACCTGCAACTGCTTGGGCGAACCCAGGTTGATCTGCTTGCCGATCACCGCATAGGCCGCCTCCGCGGCGTCCCGGATCAGGTCGCCGAACTCGCGCTGGAGCCTGTCGAGCTTGTCGGTGTCGACGGCGATACCGATGCTCTCCATTGCGGCCAGCGCGGACTGGACCGGCAGCTCCATGTCGGCGAGCAGGGACGACGAGTCGATCCGGGCCAGCTCCTCGTCCAAGGCCTCAGCCAGGTCGGCGACTGCGCGGGCCCGCAAGATGAGGGTCTGGACCGCCTGGTCGTCGATGCCGTCGGTATCGTCCAGCAGCGAAAGCTGCTGCTGCTCTTGGGTTTCCGCACGCAGCTCGCGGCGCAGGTAACGCAGCGACAAATCATCGAGGGTGAAGCTGCGCTGCCCTGGTCGGACCAGATACGCCGCCAGCGCGGTGTCGGAGGTGACGCCGGACAACGCCCAGCCTCGGCCGGCAAGTTCGTGGATGGCCACCTTGGCCTCGTGCAGCGCCTTGGGCGCGCTCGGGTCGGTCAGCCAGGCTCCCAGCGCGGCCTCGTCGGCCGCGGTCATGGCGGCGGTGTCGATGTAGACGCCCTCGCCGTCGGCGGTGGCGATCGCCAGCGCCGTGGCGTCGGCGTCGTAGACGGCACGGGTACCGCTCACCGCCACCCCGGCCCGGCGTCCGTCGCGGGCATGACGGTCCAGCCAGGCACCCACCTCGCCGGGTTCCACCGCCCCGCCGCGCACGTCGAAGCCCTCGTCGACCTCCGGTTCGACCGCGGCCAGGGTGTCGAACAACCGGTCGAGCAGCACCCGGAACTAGAGTTCGTCGAAGAGGATGTGTATCAGGTCGCGGTCCCACGGCAGCAGGCGCAGGGTGTCCGGGGTCTGGGCCAGTGGCACGTCGCGCACCAGATGGGTCAACTCACGGTTGAGCACCACCGTGGAGAGGTTCTCGCGCAGCGAGTCGCCGACCTTGCCGCGGACGGTGTCGACGTTGTCCACCAACCCCTGCAGCGAGCCGTATTCGACGATCCACTTCGCCGCGGTCTTCTCCCCGACCCCCGGGATGCCCGGCAGGTTGTCGCTCGGGTCGCCGCGCAACGCCGCGAAGTCGGGGTACTGCTCAGGGGTAAGGCCGTACTTCTCCACCACCGCATCGGGGGTGTAGCGGGTCAACGTGCTGACGCCCTTGATCGGGTACAGCACGGTGATGTCGTCGTTGACCAGTTGCAGAGAGTCCCGGTCGCCGGTGACGACCAGCACGCGGTAGCCGGCCTCATCGGCCTGGGTGGCCAACGTGGCGATGATGTCGTCGGCTTCGTAGCCCGGTTCGGCCAGCACCGTGATGCCCATGGCACCCAGGACTTCCTTGGTGATGTCTATCTGGCCGCGGAATTCGTCGGGGGTGGCGCTGCGGCCGGCCTTGTACTCCGGGTAGCGCTCGGCGCGGAAGGTCTGCCGGGACACGTCGAAGGCGGCCGCGATGTGGGTGGGCGCCTCATCGCGGAGCAGGTTTATCAGCATCGCGGTGAACCCGTAGACGGCGTTGGTGGTCAGGCCGTTCTTGGTCTTGAAGTTCTCCGCGGGCAGCGCGAAGAACGCCCGGAAGGCCAGCGAGTTTCCGTCCAGCAGCATCAGTGTCGGCTTCTCGCTCACGCCCATACTGTAGGCACACCCGGTGACGCGTAATCTGGCCGCGTGCCCGCTTCTTCCGACGCCCCTGCCATCGACGGCTGGTGGGAGTTCGACGAGTTCGGGGTGCCGCATCTGGTCGGGGCCCGATGCCCTTCCTGCGGCACCTACGTCTTCCCACCGCGGGAGAACAACTGCCCCAATCCGGGATGCGGTTCCGACGAACTTCAGCTCGTGGCGCTGTCCCGGCGCGGGACGCTGTGGAGCTACACCGAGAACCGCTACCAGCCTCCCGCCCCGTACCCGCAGTCGGAGCAATTCGAGCCGTTCGCGGTGGCGGCGGTGCAGTTGGCCGACGAGGGCATCATCGTGCTGGGCAAGGTCGTCGAGGGCACCCTGGCCGCGGATCTGAAGGTCGGGATGGAGATGGAGTTGACGACGATGCCACTCTTCGTCGACGACGACGGGGTGCAGCGGGCCGTCTACGCATGGAGGATCGCCGAATGAGCACCCCGCCGGACGCCGAATCTCTCCCCGGGTCGCTTCGCTCCTGCCCACCGGTGTACATCCTCGGCGCGGGTATGCACCCGTGGGGCAAGTGGGGACGGGACTTCACCGAGTACGGCGTGGTGGCCGCCCGCACCGCTCTGCGTGATGCCGGCCTGGACTGGCGCCAGATCCAACTGGTCGCCGGTGCGGACACCATCCGCAACGGCTACCCCGGCTTCGTCGCCGGTGCGACGTTCGCCCAGAAGCTGGGCTGGACGGGCATCCCGGTGTCGTCGAGTTACGCCGCCTGCGCGTCGGGATCGCAGGCGCTGCAGTCCGCGCGCGCCCAGATCATGGCCGGATTGTGCGACGTGGCACTGGTCATCGGCGCCGACACCACCCCCAAGGGTTTCTTCGCCCCGGTCGGCGGGGAGCGCCGCAACGACCCGGACTGGCAGCGCTTCCACCTGATCGGCGCCACCAACACGGTGTACTTCGCCCTGCTCGCCCGGCGCCGGATGGACCTCTACGGCGCCACCCTGGAAGACTTCGCCGCGGTCAAGGTGAAGAACTCCCGCCACGGGCTGAACAACCCGAATGCCCGCTACCGCAAAGAGAATTCGATCTCCGACGTGCTGGCCAGTCCGGTGGTGTCCGACCCGCTGCGACTGCTGGACATCTGCGCCACCAGCGACGGGGCCGCCGCGCTGATCGTGGCCAGCAAGGCCTTCACCGAGAAGCACCTCGGGTCGACCGCGGGTGTGCCGTCGGTGCGCGCGGTCTCCTGTGCCACCCCGAACTATCCGCAGCACCTGCCGGAGTTGCCCGACATCGCCACCGACTCGACGGCCGTCGTCCCCGGGCCTGACCGGGTGTTCAAGGACCACATCCTCGACGTCGCCTACGCCGAAGCCGGCATCGGACCCGAGGACCTGAGCCTGGCCGAGGTCTACGACCTGTCCACCGCACTGGAACTCGACTGGTACGAGCATCTCGGCCTGTGCCCCAAGGGCGAGGCTGAGCATCTGCTGCGTTCCGGTGCCACCACGGTAGGCGGGCGCATTCCGGTGAATCCCTCGGGCGGCCTGGCCTGTTTCGGCGAGGCGATTCCGGCCCAGGCCATCGCGCAGGTCTGCGAGCTGACCTGGCAGTTGCGCGGGCAGGCCACCGGCCGCCAGGTCGAGGGCGCGAAGGTGGGTGTGACGGCCAACCAGGGCCTGTTCGGGCACGGGTCCTCGGTGATCGTCGCTCGCTAGTCCCAACCCCACGAACGTCGAGTTGATGGCGCACTCTCCCCGAAAAGACGACAAAACGTCGACGTTCGGCATGGTGACAGTCACCGTGAAACCCGGCAGCGCCAAGGGCCCACTCGTGGAAGCCGCCGACGACGAGTCGCTGACGATCTATGTCCGGGAGCGTGCGGTCGAGGGCAGGGCAACCGAGGCGGTTCGCAGGCTGCTCGCCGACCACCTCGGCGTGCCCAAGAGTCGCGTCGAGTTGGTGTCGGGCGCGACGTCGAGGGTCAAGCGCTTTCGCGTCCACTGACTGCCCGCGAGCGTGCGCAAAATGACTATCTGCGCGGCGTGTCGCTGTACCGACACGCCCCGTCGCGCCATAGGAACTAAGCCACGCCGAGGTACGCCGCGCGAATGCTGTCGTCGGCCAACAATTCCCGGGCTGGGCCCTCGCGGGTGACGTTTCCGGTCTCCAGGATGTACGCCCGGTCCGAACGGCTCAAGGCCTGCTGAGCGTTCTGCTCCACAAGCAGTACCGTGGTGCCCTGCCCGTTGATATCGGCGATGATTCGGAAGATCTGGGAAATGACCATGGGGGCCAGGCCCATCGAGGGCTCGTCGAGCAGCAGCACCTTCGGCCGCGCCATCAGCGCGCGGCCGATCGCCAACATCTGCTGCTCACCACCAGACAGCGTCCCGCCCACCTGTTTGCTGCGTTCAGCCAGTCTGGGGAAGGTGGTGAAAACCCAGTCAAGCCGCTCGTCGTGCGCCGCCTTCGACTCGAATTTACGCCCGTAGCAACCCATTTCGAGGTTCTCGACCACCGTCATCCCGGGGAACACCCCGCGGCCCTCGGGGGCCTGGATCAGCCCGTCGATCGCGCGCTGGTGCGCCTTGACCCGGGTGATGTCGCGACCCTCGAACCACACCGACCCTTTGGATAGTGGCCGCAGCCCGGAGATCGCCCGCATCAGGGTCGTCTTGCCCGCCCCGTTGGAGCCGAGTAGGGTCACCAACTCCCCCGGCCGCACCAGGAGCGAAACCCCATGTAGCGCTTCGATCCTGCCGTAATGCACGACGGCGTCGCGGACTTCCAGTAGCGGGGTTTGGTCAGAGTTCGTCATCGGGTACCCCCAGGTAGGCGGCGATGACCGCGGGATCGTCGCGGATCTCGGCAGGCAGTCCGTCGGCGATCTTGCGACCGAACTCCAGCACGACGATCCGGTCGGTCACGCCCATCACCAGGCGCATATCGTGCTCGATCAGCAGGACGGTGTAGCCGTCGTCCCGGATGGCGTGGATCAGGTCGACCAGCGCGGCCTTCTCGCTGGGGTTGAACCCGGCGGCCGGCTCATCAAGACACAGCAGTTTGGGTTCGGTGGCCAACGCTCGGGCGATCTCCAGGCGCCGCTGGTCACCGTAGGGCAGGTTTTTGGCCTTCTCCTCGCCGCGGTGCGCGATACCGACGAATTGCAGCAGCGCGGCGGCCTTCTCGATGGCGGTGCGCTCCTCGCGGCGATGCCGCGGAGTGCGCACCAGTGCGCCCGGGACTGAGGTGTGGTGCCGAGCGTCAGTGCCGACCACGACGTTCTCCAGGGCGGTCATCTCGCCCCACAGTCGGATGTTCTGGAATGTGCGGGCGATACCCAGCCGGGTGATCTGATGCCGTTTCATCCGGCCCAGTCGCTGCCCGTCGAAGGTGACCGTGCCTGAGGTGGGTCGGTACACGCCGGTCATGGCGTTGAAGCAGGTGGTCTTGCCGGCGCCGTTGGGACCGATCAGGCCCAGAATTTCGCCGCGCTTGATGTCGAAGCTCACCGCGTCCAGCGCGGTCAGTCCACCGAAGCGGACGGTGAGATCGGTTGCCTGCAGGAGGATCTCGCCTTCGGCCGCGTTAACCTCACGGGTCAGCGATGCCATTTCCTCGTCGATGATCGGCTCGGTCATCAGGCGGCCTTGCTCTCGTCCGCACTAGCCAACAGCCGGCGGGCCGACTTGCCGTAGGCCAGCAGTTGCTGCCGCACCGGGAACAGACCCTGCGGCCGGAAGATCATCAGCACAACCAGTGCCAGGCCGAAGAACAGGTACTTCAGGTCGCCGAGGTTGATGCCCATGAACTCCACCCCGAGCAGCCGGTTGGGCAGGTACACGATGACGAAGGCGCCGAAGATGACACCGAGTTTGTTGCCCTGCCCGCCGAGCACCACCGCCGACAGGAACAGCATGGAGTTGATGATGTTGAATGTCGGCGGCGCCACGTACTGCACCTGTCCTGCGTAGAGCGCACCGGACAGCCCGCCGATGGCCGCGCCGATGACGAAGGCCCACAGCTTGAACTTGAAGGTGTTGACGCCCATGACTTCGGCGGCGTCCTCGTCCTCGCGGATGGCTACCCAGGCCCGCCCCGGCCGGCTGCGCTCGAGGTTGCCGACCAGCAGCAGGATCACCACCAGCAGCGCCAACCCCAGCCAGAACCACCAGGTGCCGTAGTTGGCGTCGCCGGAGGAGTTGCCGCTGGAGAACACCCCGTTAGGCAACTTCTCGGTCTCGCCCACTCGGGGGTAGTCGACCCCGTTGAGACCCCGGGGGCCGTTGGTGACTCCGGAGAGATTGTCGGCGAGCAGTCGGATGATCTCGCCGAAGCCGAGGGTGACGATGGCCAGGTAGTCGCCGCGCAACCGCAGCGTCGGGGTACCCAGGATCAGGCCGGCCAGAGCGGTTACGAGCATGGCGATCGGGACGCAGGCCAGCCAGGCCCACTTCTCGTCGAACAGGCCGCCCTCTTTGACCTGGTTCCACGGACTGTCCGGACTGGTCAGCAAGGCAACGCTGTACGCCCCGACGGCGTAGAAGCCGACGTAGCCCAGATCGAGCAGGCCGGTCTGCCCGACCACGACGTTGAGGCCGACCGCAATGATCGCGACCATCGCGAATTGCGCCATCGTGCCGCCGAAACTGATGCCGGGGGTGTCCAGGAACGGAGGCGTAAAAAGTGGCAGCAGTGCCAGCGCACCGAACACGAGCACGCCGAAACCCCACTTCTGGACGCGGCTGCGCTGTGACCACCATTCACGCAACGCGTCGCCGGGCGCGAGCAGGGTGCTCGGCCGATCGGAATCAGTGGTCCGGTGCGTCATGCCCTGGCCTTTCCGAGGCTCTCACCCAGGATGCCCGTCGGGCGCACCAGCAGTACCAGGACCAGGAGAACGAAGGCGACGACATCGCGCCACTGGGTGCCGAAAACAGCCTGTCCGTAGTTCTCCATGATGCCCAGCAGCAACCCACCGAGCAGGGCCCCGCGCAGATTGCCGATACCACCGAGAACGGCCGCGGAGAAGGCCTTGATGCCCAACAGGAAGCCGCCGGAGTAGATGATGCCCTGCGGCACCCGCAGCGTGTAGAGCAGGGCGGCGGCGCCGGCCAGCATGCCGCCGATCAGGAAGGTGCGCATGATGATGCGCTCTCGGGAGACGCCCATCAGGGTGGCGGTGGTCGGGTCTTGGGCGACCGCTCGGATACCGCGGCCGAATTTCGTACGGTTGATCGCCAGATCGGTCAACAGTGCCAACACCAGGGCCGAGGCCACGATCACCAGCGTGACGTTCGATACCGAGGCCCCGAAGATCTGGAACTGGGTCTTGGGCTGCACCAGGATGATCGGCTGCTGGGCGTTGCTCCCCCCGTAGCCCTTGATGATCTTCGGCAGCACGAAGTGCACGAATTCCTGCAGCACGAACGACATGCCGATCGCCGTGATGAGGAACGTCAGCGGCCGGGCGTTGCGCTTGCGGAGCGGCCGGTAGGCGACAGCCTCCAAACCTATTGCGGCGGTGCCCGATACCGCCATCGCGAAGAGCATGGCGATGCCCAGATACAGCACAGTCAGCCCGACACCGCGGTTGTAGGCGTTGCCGCTCGGGGTGAACCCCAGAATCACGTCCAGGCAGAAGTAAGCGCCGAACATGCCGAGCATGAAAATCTCGGAGTGGGCGAAGTTGATCAGGCGCAGGACGCCGAACACGAGGGTATAGCCAACCGCGACGAGCGCATAGATGGCACCCCAGGCGAGTCCGTCAACGGTGAACTGCCAGAAACCGTTTCGCAGGTTCTCGACGTTGAAGCCGATATCACCGGCGAGGCAGGCGTACTGGCCGACACACTGCTGGATCATTCGGAGTCTACTGAACCTTGTAGATCCAGATCAGGTCCGAGTTGAGTTCTCCGTTGTCCGTCCACTTGTAGTTACGCGCGACACCCTGACCATCGTAGTTCCGCACGAAGTCCAACAACGCCGGACGCGTGACGGCACCAGAATCGATGCCCTTGAGCAAAATGGTGGCCAGATCGTAAGCCTCCAGGCTGTAGGTGCCGGGGGCCGAACCGAAGCTCTTGGTGTACTGCTCGGCGAAGTCGCCGGTCGCCGGACCGCACGGGCAGGACAGCACAGCGCCCTTGGCGGATTCGCCTGCCGCCTTGACGAATTGCGGATCCTTGATGCCGTCGGGTCCCGCGAACAAACCGGTATAACCGGCCTCGCGGAGCTGCTGCAAGAGCAGCGCGGCTTCTGTGTAGTAGCTCGCATAAACCACCGCGTCGGGCTGCTGACCCATGATCTGGGTCACCGCGGCGGAGAAGTCCTTGTCGCCCTTCTTGACCGAAATATTGCACGCGGAGTCGGTGATCGGGCCGAGGGTCTCGCGGACCGCCTGCGCCTGTCCCACACCGGCGTCTGTGCTGTCGTCGACCACGCACGCCTTCTTGACGCCCAGCGTGTTCTTCAAGTAGTTGGCCAGCGACGGACCCTGCACTCCGTCACTCGAGAGGCCACGGAAGAAGGTCTTCCAGCCCTGCTCCGACAGAGCGACGTTGGTGGCCGACGGCGTCACCGCGACCAGACCCGCCTGGTTGAACGCCGAACCGGTCGCCTTGGTCTCGCCCGACCACGTGGGTCCGACCAGTCCGATGATCGACGGATCGTCCACGATCTGCGGCGCAACGGCGATCGCCTTCTGCGGATCGCCTTCGGTGTCAAAGGCTTTGAGCTGCACCTGGCAACCCGGATTTGCGGCGTTGTGCTGATCGACGGCGAGCTGAGCGCCGTCACGCACGTTGTCGCCGAAAGGCGCGTCCGCGCCTGTGAGCGGACCCGCCATCGCGATGGTCACGGCCGGGCAGGTGGCCTTGCCGTCGCCTGCCGGAGTGGCGGGAGTGGTGCCCGCCTCAGCCTTGATTTCGCTGCCGTTCTGGTCGATGGACATCTGCGGGACGATCTTGAGATCAGCCTGCGCCCCCGAATCGCCCGAATGCGACTGCTTGTTGCAGCCGGCCGCGGCCGGCAATACCAGTGCCACCGCTACCGCAGCGATCGTTTTCCGCGTCACGCTTGCGCGCACGTTAACCTCCAGATCGATTGTTTCGTTTTCGACGAGCAGCCCAAGTCCGGCCGCCAATGTCAGTGCTGAACCTTGTACATCCAGATGAGGGTGGACGTCAGCTCCCCGTTGGCGCCCCACTGGTACTTACGCGCGATTCCCTGGCCGTCGTAGTTGCGGACGTAATCCAGCAACGCCTCCCGAGTGTGCGCACCGGAATCGATACCCTTCAGCAGGACCGTGGCGACATCAAAACCCTCGGTGCTGTACGTCCCTGGAGCTTCACCGAATTTCTTCGTGTATTCGTCGGTGAATTCCTTGCTAGCCGGTCCGCAGGGGCATGAGAGCAGCGAATCTTTCGACGACGCACCCGCCTGCTTGACGAACTCGGGATCCTTGCTGCCGTCCCCGGACACGAAGGTCGCCTGGATCCCGGCGTCTCGAAGCTGCTGGACGAACGGCGCCGACTCCGCGTAGTAGCCGCTATAGAAGACCGCGTCCGGCGCCTGGGCCTTGATCTGCGTCATAGCTGCGGCGAAGTCCTTGTCGCCCTTCTTGACCGAGATCTCGCAGTCGGCCGAGGCAACCGGGCCCAGAGTCGTCCGAACGGTCTTGGCGAGGCCGAGGCCGTAGTCGGTGCCGTCATCGATCACGCAGACCTTCTTGGCGCCCAGCGTGTTCTTGATGTAGTTGGCAACGGCAGGCCCCTGAACACCGTCATTCGCCAGGCCACGGAAGAAGGTCTTCCACCCCTCCGCGGAGAGGGTGACGTTGGTCGCCGATGCGGTGGCCGCGACCAGCCCGGCCTGATTGAAGATGCCCCCGGTGGCCTTGGTCTCGCCCGAGAACGCCGGACCGACCAGTCCGAGAACCGATGCGTCGTCGACGATCTGCGGAGCGACCTGGGTCGCCTTCTGCGGATCCCCCTCGGTGTCAAAAGTCTTCAGCTGGACACGGCAGCCCGGATTGGCGGCGTTGTGCTGGTCCACGGCGAGCTGCACGCCGTTCTTGATGTTTACTCCCAGGGCAGCATCCGGACCGGTGAGAGCGCCGGCCATCGCGATCGACACCGGCGGGCAGGTGGCTTTGCCGTCGCCGGCGGGATTCGCCGGAACCGCACCCGCTTCGGGTTTGACGGCCGCTCCGTTCTCGTCGATCTGAACTTGCTCGACGATGTTGAGGTCACCGTGGCCGTCGGAGTGCGTTTGCGGTTGCTCCCCACAGCCCGCGCCGAGCAGCGCCACCGCCAACGAACTCACGACGATTGCACTGCGCATCGCGGGACCGCGCACGTTCCACCTCCGGGTCTGTAGTCGTCACGCTTCGCTAGAACATAGCCAAAGTCGCACGGAACTGCCGCATCAGACGCACAGGCCGAGGCGAATATCAAGGGATTTTCTACGAATCGAGCGTCTCCAGAACAACCTCGGCGACGTGCTTCATGGTGGTGCGGCGGTCCATCGCCGCCCGCTGAATCCAGGTGAATGCCTCGGGCTCCGTCATCCCTTGCTTCGACTGCAGGAGCCCTTTCGCCCGCTCGATGAGTTTGCGCGTCTCGAGCCGGTCGGAAAGGCTGGCGACCTCTTTCTCCAGCCCCAAGACTTCCTCGAAGCGGCAGACCGCCACCTCGA
>CAZRFC010000093.1:0-12669 GCA_964598975.1 uncultured Mycobacterium sp.
AGCGTCTGACAGCCTGTACGAAACCGGAAGCCCGGAGGGAATCGCATCGTGCCTCTCGCCGGCCGCAATCCCAAGCCCGAAGATCAGCGGCGCAACCGCAACAAGCCGACGCACGAGTGGACGATCGTTCCGAACGTGCCGTATGACGGCCCCGACCTCCCCGAATCCCGCCCCGACGGGCGACGGTGGCCGGAGTGGACGCAGCGGTGGTGGGCGGCCGTCTCCTCCATGCCCCACGCGGCCCTGTGGACCGCCACCGACTGGGAGTTCGCCTACCACACCGCCACCATTGCGGCGGCCATGCACGAGGCACCGCCCGACAAGGTGACGACGGCCGCCACGGAGTTGCGCCAGCGCGAAGCGATCCTCGGACTCACCGCCGAGTCGCGCATGAAGCTCCGCATCCGCTACGTCGATCCCGCTCCAGACGCGGAGCCAGAGCAGGTGACGCGCCTTGACGATTACCGCAACCTCTGAGCTGCCCCCCGGCTACTTCCTCCACGAAACCGGGGCGTGGTGCTCGATCCCGTGGCCGACCGATCCCGACGAGAAGGCCGCGCTCATTCGCTCGAGCCTCGGTCCAGCACTCATCGAATGGGCCGAGTGGCGGACAGAGATTCCCGGCCTCATCCACTACCTGACCGGCCAGCCGTGGCGTTTCACGGACGGACAGAAGCGGTTTCTGATACTCGCCTATGCCTATACGCCGGATGGGCGATGGCTGTACCGCTCGGCGGTGAAGCGCGGTGCGAAGGGGACCGGCAAGGACCCCTTCGGCGCGGCCATCTGCAATATCGAGCTGATCGGCCCCTCGCACCTGGTCAACATCGAAGGCGGGTGGGTCGGGATACCACACCGAATGCCACTTGTCCAGGTGGCGTCGAACTCCGAGGCGCAGTCCAAGGACGTGCTCCGGGTGGCGAACGCCATGCTCCCGCGCGAGACGCGCGACTACTTCGGCATCGACCCCGGCGAGACGCGCACCATCCTCGCCTCAGGTGGCCGGATGGAGCTTCTCACCGCCTCCGAGAAGAGCGCCGAGGGCGACCCAGCCACCTTCATCATGCTCAACGAGTCCCACCATATGACCGAGTCGTCGGGTGGTCACAAGGTGGCCGAGGTGGCACGTCGGAACGTCGGCAAGTCGCCGGCCGACCTCCAAGCGCGGCTCTTCGAGTTCACGAACGCCCACATGCAGGGCATGGACTCCGTGGCTGAACGGTCGTACAACGCATGGCAGGCGCAGGTGTCCGGCAAGGCCAAGCGCGCCGACATCCTGTACGACTCCATCGAAGCACCGCCCGACACGAATCTCTACAACGACGAGAGCCGGATGCGCGGTCTTCGTGCCGCCTACCACGACTCGCCCTGGTCGGACCTTGATCGCCTGAGCGACGAGATGCTCGACCCTCGGACCTCCGTTGCGGACTCGATCCGCTACTACCTCAACGGCCTCGCCACCGCCGAGGATGCGTGGGTCGATCCGCGTAAGTTCGATGACCTCGGGCGTCCCAATCTCATCGTCAGTGACCGGGAGCGGATGGCGCTCTTTGTGGACTGTTCCAAGTCATCGGACGCCACCGGCATGGCCGCCTGTCGCCTGTCGGACGGGCACGTCCTCACCCTCGGGGTGTGGCAACGCCCCCACGGCGATCGAGGCAAGGGCTGGCTCGCGCCACGTCACGAGGTGGACGCCACCTTCCGGGCCGCCATGCAGCGGTACGAAGTGGTGTGGGTCGGCGTGGACCCGTCACCAGCCCGCGACGATGACGACGAAGCCCTCTATTGGATGGCGACGATCGACGGCTGGCACCGCGACTTCGGGAAGAAGCTCCCCGTGTGGGCCTCGCCCAGCCACTCGGTCCTGTTCGACATGCGGACCAGTCAGCGCGGCGGCGTGGACCGCAACCGCCTCTTTACGGAGGCGGCCATGCAGACGGCGCGTGAGATTGACGAAGAGGGGTCATTGACCCACGACGCGCATCCTGCCCTGCGAATGCACGTCCACAACGCCCGCCGCCGCCCGAACCAGTGGGGCGTGACGCTCGGGAAGATCAACCGCGAATCCTCGCACCTAGTAGACCTCGCCGTGTGCATGGTCGGAGCCCGCATGGGCCGCAGGCTCGCGCTCAACTCATCGAAGCTCAGGCGTCCCAAGACGGGTCGCGCCGCTTTCTCGTAGAGAGGAGTCCCCATGCCGCTGTCCTCGCAGCAGGCCGTCGAGCAAACAAAGGTACTCCTCAAGGCCCGAGCCGAAGAGAAGAGCGACCGGCTCGACCGCATCCACCAGTACCTGACCAACACACAGCGCCTGACCTGGTTGCCCGCCTCCGTGCCGGAGGAAGTCCAGCGGATTGGGCGTCTGTCGCGCGTCAACATGCTGCGCTTCGTGGTCGGAGCGGCCGTGCAGGCCATGTACGTCTCGGGCTATCGCGCTCGACTGGCGAGCGACAACGAGTCCGCATGGGACATCTGGCAGCGCAACCGCATGGACGCGCGTCAGATCGGCGTCCATCGTGCCGGCATCAGCTATGGGGCGTCATACGTCACGGTCCTCCCCGGCGATCCGGTGCCTGTCCTGCGAGGCGCGAGTCCGCGCCACCTGACGGCCCTGTACGGTGAGGATGACGAGTGGCCGGAATACGCGCTCGAGCAGCGCAACCCGCTCACCTCCGGCATCTACCGCCTATTCGACCGAGAGGCGGTCTACACCATGCGAGCCAAGGATGGCTCGACCGACGACGTTGAGTGGCTTCGCACGCAGCGCCACAGCGCGGGCGTCTGCCCGGTCATCCGGTTCCGAAACACCGACGACCTTGATGACCCGGTGAGCGGTGTCGTGGAGCCGCTCATCCCGCTCCAGGATCAGATCAACCTAACCACCTTCGGACTGCTGGTGGCCCAGCATTATGGTGCGTTCCGGCAGCGGTACATCATCGGATGGCTGGCCGAGTCCGAGGAATCGAAGCTCAAGGCGTCGGCGTCCAAGCTGTGGACGTTCGAGGATGCCCCGACCGAAGTGCAAGTGGGCGAGTTCTCGCAGACCGACCTCAAGGGGTACATCGAATCCCGCGAGGCATCCCTGCGCCACCTTGCCACCATCTCACAGACTCCCGCCCATGAGTTGCTCGGGCAGCTCGTCAACCTCTCAGCTGAGGCACTCGCCGCAGCGGAAGCCTCTCACCGTCGGGCCGTGACCGAGATTCAGACGGTCATGGGCGAATCGTGGGAGCAGGTACTGGGCCTCGGAGCGCAGTACACCGGAGAGGAAGTCGATCCGGGTGCTTACGTCCGCTGGCGCGATACTGAGTCCCGATCGCTGGCGCAGATCGCCGACGCGCTCGGCAAGCTCGTCACGATGCTCGGTATCCCACCGCAGGAGCTGTGGGACCGTGTAGCCGACGCGATGGGTGCCTCGCAGGACGAGGTGGCGCGCTGGAAGGAAGCCGCTCAGGAGGGTGACGCGATGGCGAATCTCGCCTCCATCCTAGATCGACAGGCAGAGCCGATCATCGAGGCTGCGTAGTGGCGGGAACCGATGCCGGAGCGCGTCTGACGCGAGCGCACCGAGCCGGACAGGTCACCCTCCGGGCAGCCCTCATTCGGGACCTTCTGACTCTCTGGCGGCTCTTCGACCCCGAAAATCCGTCGTCATACGACCACTTCATGGCGATGGCCGAAATCCTAATTCGGCAACTTTATGGCGATTCCTCCGCGCTGGCGCGGGTCTACTACCGGGAGTTCCTTGAGGCAGAGGGGATTCGTACCCTTGTCACTCCGCGACCGCCGGAGGAACTCGCCACCGAACGCATCCGCGCCGCGCTCGTTGCCACTGGCCTGGCTGGCACCCTGCGGTCGCTCCGATTGCGTCAACCGCTCAGGCTCGCCAAGGACAACGGGTTCGTCCTCATGTCCGGGGCCGCCGCGCGACTGGCGCTCGAGGGGGGCCGCCAGACCATCATCGGCTCCGTCCAAGCGGACGGCTTGGTGACGGGATGGATCAGAACTACCTCCGGCGACCCGTGCGCCTTCTGCGCGATGCTCGCCAGTCGAGGGCCGGTCTACAAGGAGTCCACTGTCGGATTCCAGGCGCACGACCATTGCTCTTGCGTTCCTGAGCCCTACCACTCGGGCTCCGAGTGGCCGGAGGCCAATCAGCAGTTCCGCGACCAGTGGAACGAAGTCACGGCGGGCAAGGGCGGCACAGACGCCCTCAACGCCTTCCGCGCGCACCTCGAAGGTCGCGCCACCGACTAAGCCCCGCACGGGGCAACCCCACCACAAGGAGGACTGGCCGCATGGCCGATTCCGACGCTGCCCGCAAGGGCGACCCCGAGCCGACGCCAGAAGAGCCGGAAGCGCCGCAGGGCGACATGACGGACTGGAAGGCGGAAGCGCGGAAGTGGGAGCAGCGCGCCAAGCAATCCCACGCCGAGGCCAAGGCAAACGCCGAGGCCGCGAAGAGGCTCAAGGAGATGGAGGACGCAGAGAAATCCGAGATCGACCGAGCCAAGGAGGCCATCACCGCCGCTGAGAAGCGAGCGGCAGAGGCCGAGTCCAAGGCGCTGCGCGCCGAGATCGCCGCCGAGCGAGGGCTGACGCTCTCACAGGCCAAGCGGCTGATCGGCACCACCCGCGAGGAGCTTGAGGCCGATGCCGACGAGCTGCTCGAAGCCTTCAAGCCAGCCGACGAGCCCAAGCCGTCGCGCCGGCCCACCGAGAAGCTCCGTCCCGGCGCATCGGCCGACAAGGAGCCCGAACCCTCGGCCGACGAGATCGCCAAGAAGATTCTCGAAACCGCCTACTAGAGCCGCTGGCGCGGTCCAGAAGCGCCCGGCTCCCCACCTTCGGAGAACCAACAACCATGTCGCTTCTGACCGCCCAGGGCATCGCCAACGTCGCGCTGCCCCTCCTGCGCCGGCAGCTCTCGCTTCCGCGCACCGTCACGATGGTCGCAGGCGGTGACTTCTCGGGCCCCAACGGCTCGACCATCACCGTCCGCGTGCCCACCCCCTCGTCTGCGCGCGAGCAGTCGAGCGCGGGCGCGAGCATCACCTACGACGCCATCCATGAGGTGGCGGTCGATGTGACGCTGGCCCATCTCTACAACGCCCACCTCATCACCGATGAGGAGGCCAATCTGGAACTGGTGGACTTTGGTCGCCAGATTCTGCTCCCGCAGACGGCCTCGGTCGCCATCGGTGCCGAGGACGAGCTTGCCGACGTGATGAACGCCGTCGCGTTGTCGGCGACCGTCGAGTTCGCGGCCACCGCCAGCTCGGCGGACACCATCGCCGCCATTCTCGGCGCGCGCGAGTTCCTGTCGAACAACGATGCCCCCCAGGCCGACCGCTGGGCGGCCGTGGCCCCGGACATCGCCACCCGCATCCTGTCGGTCGATAACTTCGTCCGCGTCGATGCGACCGGCTCTGACGACGCCCTTCGCAATGCCATGATCGGTCGGCTGTACGGCTTCAACTTCGTGGAGTCCACGGCGCTCGATGCCGGGACGGCGGTGTTCTACCACCGCTCGGGCTTCGTGATGGCGAACCGCACCCCGGCCCCGCCGCGCTCCGGCTCGGCCGAATCGGGCACGGCGTCCGACGGCGGGATCGGCCTCCGCACGATCCTCCAGTACGTTCCCGACAACCTCTCCGATGCGTCGGTCATCTCGACCTTCGCCGGGGCGGCTGCGGTCATCGACGAGAACGATGAGTCCGGTGCTTCGGACCTCGCCTCGCCAGATGATCGCGTGCGGTACATCCGCGTCGGTACCGCGTCCAGCTAAGGACGTGGACATCGTCTACGTCGTGGGGCCGGGGGAACAGAACCACGAGCTGAGGTTCAGCCTCCGCTCGCTGCGCAACCTGCCCCACGACAAAGTCTGGATCGCCGGCCACATCCCGAAGTGGGTAGTCGGCGTCGGTCGCATTCCGACCGTGCAGAAGGGCTCCAAGTGGGCGAACGCCTACGGGAACATCAAGGCCGCCTGTCTGCATCCAGAGGTAGCGGAGGAGTTCGTCTACTTCAACGACGACTTTTTCGTACTCCGTCCCATCGACGCGATGCCGGTCTACCACCGGGGGCCGCTGCGCCCCCTGGTGGACCTGCAACGTCGCAAGCGGGTCGGCGAGTCGTATGCCGGGGGGCGGGCGGGAACGTACCGCCTGCTCGCCTCGCTCGGCTACGCCAACCCCATCGCCTACGAGCCGATCCACGTCCCCATGCCCTTCCAAAAAGCGAAGCTGCTGGAGACGCTCGGGGCCGGGGCCGACGTTCCGGCCCTTCACTACCGAACCCTGTACGGCAACCAGCACGCCATCGGCGGCCAGCCGTACCCCAACGTCAAGATCAGCGACACGCAGAAGCGCCCGTCGCAGGACTGGGGTTTCGTCTCCACCAGCGCCCGCTCCTTCGACCGTGGCCGCGTCGGTCAGATGCTGCGCGCCCTTTTCCCTGACCCGTCTCCCTACGAGGACCCCAATGAGCCTTATCAGCATCAGCCAGTACGGCGTGCGGGTCGGAACCGTGTACGACGAGTCCAGCCCCGGAACCGTCGAAGAGCAGGTGCAGGCGTTCCTCGATGACGCCTCCGCGCTCGCCAACCTCATTGCGTTCGGGACCACGACGGCCGACTACTGGGACGAGGCCGATGAATCGGGCGATAACCCGGTGCCAGACTCCGTGGTGCCGGTCATCGTCAACATGGTCCGCCGTGCGCTCGACAACCCTCGCGGCCTGACCGGCGAGCAACTCGGCGACTATCAGTGGCAGGCCGCCCAGGGCACCCAGGCCGGCATCTACGCCACCCGCACCGAACGATCCATCATCCGCCGCGCCGCCGGGACGCTTGGCGTCGGCACCGTCCAGCTCGAGGGCTACCTGCCGACCTCTGGCGTGGAGTTCATCGAGGATGAGCTTCCGATCCCGTGATCCCGCTGACGATGACGGCCACGGTCGTCCGCGACACCGAAGATGGCACCGACCCCGACGGCCACCCGATCCTCGGCAGCCCTTCCGAGCATACCGTTGCGTGCTGGCTCTTCGTCCCATCCGCTCGCGCCGAACTTTCGAACGACGACGTGAACGTGGTCGTCAATGAGCTTCGACTGCTGGTTGATTACGACGCCGATGTGACCGAGCAGGACGAGATCGACGGGGTAATCAACGCCGACGGATCGACGGTGGACGCCCGCCGCTTCCGCATCACCTTCGATCGCCGCCGGGGGGATGGTCGTATCGGGATCAGCCACCGCGCTCTGACCCTGGAGGCGATCACATGAACTCGTTGTTCTGGAACGGCCCCGCCGTGCTCAGTCGTGTGATGGGTGCCTGTGAGGGGGCGGTCAAGGAGACCATCGACGCCTCTTCCGAGCAGGCGTCGGCCGAGACATGGCGAAGGACGGGCCGCCTCGCCGGGTCCGTCCGTTCGCATCCGCGCCCGGTTCAGCGGCGTGGTCTGCGCGTGGTTGGTCTGTGGGGCTCGCGGAACTACCGCTATTACTTCATCGAACTCGGCACCGTCCACATGGCAGGCGGTCACTTTCTGACCCGTGCGGCTGATGCGAACTACCCTGACCTCGCGGGGCGGATTCGGAGGCGTTACGGATGATCGCCGACGCAACCGCCGCCACCGTCGCCCTGCTCGACGCTGACCTCAGCCCGACGTACATCTTCGGCTCCGAGGCTCCCGACGATCCCGACTTCAACGCGGCGATGCCTACCGAGTGCATCGTCGTCCAGCCCGCTGGGGGGCTTGGACCCGCCGATGGGTCCTACCTGCGACTCGACGGGCAACGTCTGGAGATCAGCTACTACGGGGCCACGCCGTACCAGGCGCGGCGGCTGGCACGCGAGGGCCACGAGGCACTCAAACACGTCAAGCGCCGCGTCGTGACCTACACAGACGACTCCACCGAGATCGGCGTCCTCATCCATTCCTACACCCCGTCCGGGGGCTTCGTGGCCCTGCGGGAGCCGGAGACGCGCTGGCCGCGTGTCCTGCGTGCCTACGTCTGCACCTACTCGGAGACGGAGATTTGAGAACAGTCGTCTATCGCGGCCCGAGCGACATCCTGCGCTCCGGCGGCCGCACGTTCTATCGCGGCGAGCCCGAGGCCGTGTCCGAGGCGCTCTACCGCCAACTCATGCGAGATCGCGGCGCTCGGATCGAGACGCTCGACTCACCGAAGCCGGTTGAGGAGCCGGCACCACCCGCCGAAGAGGCGGCCAGTGACACCGCCGATACCGGCGAGGAGGAATCCGACTAATGGCCGAACCGTATGAGATTCTCGCAACTCCGTTCGAGGCGTGGATCGCACCCGTCGGGACGCCGTTCCCGACGCTCGATGAGGACCCCGATGAGGTGAGCGCGTCGAGCCCGCCCGGAGCCGAGTGGACGCTGCTCGGAGCCAACGGGGCCGATAACCAGGGCGACGACGGCGTGACCGTCGAGCACCAGCAGACGCTCTCGATCTTCCGGGGCGGCAAGTCCACCGCGCCGCTCAAGGCGTGGCGCACCGAAGAGGGGCTCCGCATCGCCTTCACGCTTCACGACGTGACGCTGGAGACGTATTCGGCCGCCCTCAACGACGCCACCGTGACCGACACGGGGGCCAGTTCCAGCTCGGCCGGGTACCGGGAGATGAATCTGCACCAAGGGACGCAGGTGGCGGTGTACGCCCTCATCTTGCGCGGCGAGAACTCGCCCTATGGCGACGGCTACCTCGCCCAGTATCAGGTGCCGAAGGTCTATCAGAACGCCCAGCCCGCCCCGGTGTACCGCAAGGGACAGCCGGCCGGACTCGCGTTCGAGTTCATGGCCCTCGCCGACCTCGATGCCGCCACCGAGGACGAGCGGTTCGGCCAGTTCGTCGTGCAGGACGCCGCCGCCACCTGAGAGGGAACCCATGATTGAGGCACAGGCGCACGTCGCCACAGCCCGACGAATCGAAGAGCTGACCGAATCCGCCCGCAGGCACAAGGTACTGGCCGCTCGTCATCGTCGCGCTGCTCGGCGTGACATGCAGGCCGCTGACCGTCTGCGGGCAGATTTGGCGCGTCTCGGCATCGCCGTCGAGGTGCGCGGTGAGCGATAAGCCCGTTCTCGACCTCGGCGCGCTTGACCCGGAGCGCCCATTCATCGCCATCAATGGTCAGCGGTACCGGCTCAAGGTGCCGATGGACATGGACCTCGTGACGATGGCCCGCATTGCGACCATCAATGAGCGCCTTGAGCGACGTGGCAAGAAACCGCCCACCATCAAGATTGCCGCCGAGTTCAGCCGTGCGATCGACACTGGCGTTCGGCTCATCATGTTCGATCCCATCCCCGACGAGGTGATGGACAAACTCAACGAGGTGGCGAAGCTCGCCATCCTCGATGCTTTTCCGAGAGCGACCACGCGGGCCGGGTCGCCTCCAAACAGGAAGGCCCGCAGGGCAATGGCCCGCTCGACCTCGCGCGTCTCCTCCCCCGCCTGACCCGCTTCTACCCCGGCTCCTCGTGGGAGCAATGGGTCACGGCCCCCATCCCCATCCTCGAAGCCCACCTCGACGCCATCCCGCGCCTGGTGGCCGAGGAATCCATGCTCGACGCCCAGCGCGTTGCGGTTGGCTCCGGTGCCATGATCGAAGAGGACCGCCGAGCGGTCACGCGCGAGTGGCGCAGCGACCTAGAAATCCGGGCCGTACGCCCGACCTCCGACGACCTTCGACTCCGAGCCGCTGCCAGCGGCATCGGCATCCGTGTACTGCCCCGGAAGGACTCCAATGGCCGAATCACTGGGAAGAGCGGTCCTCGCCCTAGAAACCGACGCGAGCGGTCTGAGCCGGGGACTGGGACAGGCTGAGAAGCAGACCTCCGGCTGGCTCGGACGCATTTCCGGTGCCTTCAAGCGACTCTCCTCCTCGTCGCTTGGGGGTGCCCTGATGCAAGGGCTTGGGCTCGGCGCTGGTATTACGACGTTCCAGATGCTTGGGCAGGCCATCGCGGGAGCCACGTCGTACCTGACCGATGGCATCCAACTCGCCTCCGACCTCAACGAAGAGATCGACAAGAGCCGCGTCGTGTTCGGCGACCACGCCGCCGACCTCGGCCTATGGGCCGACGGAGCCGCCGACTCGCTTGGGCTGACCAAGGCCGAGGCTCTCGGGGCGGCCGGCGCGTTCGGCAACATGTTCAACACCATCGGGCTCGCACAGGGCGAGTCGGCTGCAATGAGCCAGTCGATGGTGCAGCTCGCCGCCGATATGGCCTCGTTCAACAACGAGGACCCCTCTGAGATGCTCGACCGACTGCGCTCGGGCCTCGCGGGCGAAGCCGAGCCGCTGCGCCGTTTCGGCGTGCTCATCAGCGAGGCGCGCGTCAAGGCCAAGGCTTACGAGATGGGCTTGGCCGAAGTCGGCGAAGAGCTGACCGAACAGGAAAAGGTGCAGGCCCGCTACGCGCTGATCCTCGAGGACACCGCGATTCAGCAGGGCAACTTCGCTATGACTAGCGAGAACTTCGCCAACCAGCAGCGCCGCGTGGGCGCACGGATGGAGGAGTTGCAGACTCGCATCGGACAGGGGCTGCTCCCGATCTTTGAGGCACTCCAGGTCGTGCTTCTCAACGTCGTCATGCCCGCGCTGGACATCGTCATCAGCGCCTTCGGCCTGTTGGGGGACCTCATCTCGGTGGCGGTGCAAGGCTGGCAACAGGCATTCGACGATCTGACCGGGTTCGTTGGCAACTTCGCCATGGACTTCGGCGAGCAGGGAGATCGCATCCACGGTATCGCCGACCGTTTCGGGACTAGCTTCCAAGACGTCAAGGACCGCGTGCAGAAATACATGGACGAAACCGGCGCGACGGTTGAAGAGGCCATGACGCACGTCGAAGGCGAGTTCTATGACGCCGCCAATGAAATCCCTGCCGTCATGGACGAGGGCATGCGCGCCACGCACCAGGTGGTTGCCGACCGGAGCGCCGAGATCGCTGCCCAGTGGGAGGCGATGGCTGACTCCATCCCACAGGCTGTCCGCGACCGCTGGGATGACATGCGCGCCGCTGCATTCCAGATGCAGGTTGAGTATGCGAAAGGGCTACTGGACGCACAGAACGAGCCCAAGGTGCAGTTCGAGGCGCTCCTGCAACTCCAAGAGGAGATGCTGACCGAGGCCGAAGAGGCGGCCTACCTGTCGGGACTGCTCCAAGACGAGCGCCTCGCCGCTGGCTTGCGCGATGAGCGCGACGGGGTGCGAACGCAGGCAAGTGCCGTGGCGCAGCTCATCATCGACCGCCTCAATACACTCGGGCCTGCCGCCTACACGGCCGGTCAATCCATCCCCTCGAACATCGCCGCCGGCATTCGGAACGCACAGTGGAAGGTGCTCGACTCAGTGAGCGGAGCGATGCCCTCCCTCGCCAACGGCATCCGTGGATACATGCCCGGTTCTGAGCCGAAGAATCCCAAGTCACCGCTGCGCGGGATCACCAAGGCGTTCGGGTTCGTCTCGACTCTTGCCAACGGCATTCTGTCCGAGATCGGACAGGCCGAGAGCGTGGGGCGACGACTCTCAGAGGCCCTCGTCCCCAATCTCACGGTTCCGAGCCTGCCGATGGGCGGGCCGATGCGACTCGCGGCTGTGGGCGCGGGGTCGAGCATCACCAACCAGTGGATTCTCCAGGTGGACGGCGTGCCGAAGAAGGTCAGCAGCCGCGATGACGCCCTTGACGGCTTCGACCAGCTCATGCGATTCGGTGATAGGAGCGTGGTCCGATGAGTCTTACCGCTGACTCCACCCTAGAACTCCAGGACCCTGACAATGGCATCTACTTTGAGGTGGCGCAGGGCGGCCTCGATGATGCACCCGCCGTACGGGGCGATAACGTCGTGATCCCCGGCAAGCCCGGTCAGACGCATATGACGAAGGTGGAGGACCATCTGCTCGTCACGCTTCACGGCTATGTCGAGGGGCAGGGTGCCACCGCCGCCGAGCAGCGTGTGGACTACCGGGCGCTGATGGACTCCATCAAGGCAGTGTTCGATCCGACCGCCGAGCCGTTCGACCTGGTAGCCACCGGAGGGGAGCCGTACTACAATGAGGGACTCGACACGGGCGAAACGGCCACCATCACCGTCGAGTTCCTGCGCTTTACAGGCCCACCCGGCAATGGCGTGGCGCGCGAATTTGATATCGAATGCCGCTGCATCAGTGATCCGCCCGCGTGGGTCATCGGCTCCTGATGGCAACGTACGCCTTCGACATTTACCCGTCCGACGATCCCGCCGGGAAGGTAAGCGCCACCGGAGTCTCCGCACGCCTCGTCCGCCTGACCGTTGACGGCCAGATGGTGCGCGGCGGCTATCGCCACGTCCTACACGGCACCGGCTCGGGCTTTATCGAGATTCACACCGACAACGCTTCGGCCACCGAGGCGAACTTCAACAAGCGCAACTACGTCAAGTTCATCCGCACCGACACCGACCCCGAGCAGGAGATCGGCGGCTTCTTCCTGGAGGAAGGCGACTTCGACGCCCTCTCGCGGCGCGAGCAGGGCGGCCGCATCCTGCACTTCAAGGGTCCGGGCTCCCTGTTCATCCTCGACCGCATGACGCTGCTCGAGGAGTTCTACGCCCCCGTCCAGCTCTATCGCGGCACCGATCCGGTCATCCCCGGCCTGTG
>CAZRFC010000094.1:0-12665 GCA_964598975.1 uncultured Mycobacterium sp.
CGCGAATAACTGAGGTCTGGTCAGCGGCAATACTCATGACTTAGAGTGTAGTTAGGCCGGTAGGTAATGCGCGCGGCAAAACATTTTCAAGTTCGAGTGACTCGTCGGCCCGGCCGGGTAGGGAACCGTGTGGTCTGTGTCGCATACCTGGGCATCGCAACCAGGCCACCGACAGGTCAAGTCACGCCACCGAATGAAGGCACCGAGAGCCGCCGAAGGCCGATACCCCGACTGCTCCGCTTCGGGCAGGATCAGCGGCTTGAGTTTGGCGGTCTCGCGCTGTGCACGGATGGACTCGGCCGGCTCGACGCCGAACTTGGGCAGGTAGCCGGGGTTGTTTCCGGCGCCCTCGACGGTGGCCTGCTCCGCCAGCACATGAATCACCACCGGCGCCGCGCCTCCCTCGCCGAGTGCCGGACAATCGGGAGAACCGCAGCCGCACAACAATTTCTCGGCGCCGGCGGCCAGAGCGCCGATCGCATCACTTCGCCGTTGCATGGCGGTTCGCGGATCGTCTTTGCAGACAGTGCCTGCAAGGGCGTCGAGTCGCTGATCAAATGCAGCGGCGTCTACGGCGTGAATATTGGCCCAAATGCCTGCCATCCCGGGCACCGTCGGACCGACCTCCACGTAGCGGCTCTCGTCGACGCTGGGAGGGACGCGGACACCGTCGGGATCGAATTTGGCGATCCACTGATCGATGCGGTCGGCGAGTTTGGGGCCCGACAGCTTCATCCACCGCGGAGTGAGCTGTGCCAGAGCGGCGTCGACCTTGGCGATTAGTTCGTCCGCGACGTTAGAGGTCCGGTTGATGATCGTCGCGACCATCCGGTAATCGATGCCACCGGCGGCGAACACCGCCGCCAGTTCAGGCAGTCGTTCCCGAAGTTCGCGAGCGTGGCGGATCTGGGTTCCGGCCCGCCCACGGCTGATGTTCTGTGCCGCCGAGACCTCCGCGGCGACCTCCTCAAACGGATCGGAGCACCACAGCTGGCGGTCCTCCCATTCCACGACCCGCCGAGCGTAAAGTTCCCCGACCGCGGCCAAGCGCCTGGCGATGGCGATCGACTCGGACCGGGCGGAATCGCCCATCGCGTCGATCAGAGCGGCATCAGACGTACGACTATCGAACATATTTTCGATTCTAGATAAGCCCGCCGACAAGATTGCTGCGTGTAGTACCGATCTGAACGGGTAGCCCCTGACGGAAACGACAATTCGAACCAGGGAGACACCGTGCACGCCAAATCGATCACCACCGGCCTGTTCCTGTTCGGCTGCCCGGTGGCAGCCGCCTTGCTGTTCTCCCCCATGGCCGGCGCGGATAACTCACCACCGCCGCCGGCGCTCCCGGAACTGGTCGCCCAAGCGAACAACGGCGGCGTCCAGATCCAACACGTCAACGAACGGTGGGACAAGGTCTCGGTCTTCTCCCCCTCGATGAACAAAGTGATCGTCAACGACGTTTACAAGGCTCCCAACGCCGGAGCGCCGACGTTCTATCTGCTGCCCGGCATCGACGGCGGTGACAACCTCGACCCCGGAACCCAATTCGCGCCCGGCACCAAAAGCTGGTTCGGGATGACCGACATCCAGGGCTTCTTCGCCGACAAGAACGTCAACGTCGTCTCGCCCCTCGGCGGCCAGTTCAGCTGGTACACCAACTGGGTCAACGATCCGTCCAAGCAATATCAGACCTACATGACCCAGGAACTGCCGCCGGTGATCAACTCGACCTATCAGACCAACGGCGCCAACGCGGTCGGGGGGCTATCCAGCACCGGCGGCACCGCCATCGACTACGCGGTGCAGGCGCCCGGACTCTATCGTGCCGTCGGCTCCTACAGCGGCTTCCCTGCCGTCTCCGACGCACCCGGCCCGCAGGCCGTTTCGATCACCCTGCTGGGAGGCGGAGCCAGCGCGGACAACATGTGGGGGCCCGCCGGCGGACCGGGATGGGTAGCCCACGACCCGGCGAAGAATGTCGAGAAGCTGAAGGGTGTCGCGGTGTATGCCGCCGCCTCTGCCGGCGGCCAGGGCGAGGTGGACCGGCTACCCGAGAATGCCGGCCCCAACATCACCGGCGGACTCGTCGAGGGCTTCGTCGCCGACAGCACAAAGAAGTTCGCCGACGCGGCGAACGCCGCTGGCATACCGATCAACTACGTCGTGCGACCGGAAGGTTCGCACACCTGGGGACTGTTCGAGTCGGAGATGCAGGAGTCCTGGAACACCACCATCGGACCCGCTCTGGGATAGCGAATCAGACAGCCTGCATCGACAGCCGCGTCGAGGACAGCGCCAACGCGGTCATGAAGTCAACGAGCTTGTCACGTCCGGTATCGAGGTCACCGCGAAGCCACATCGCACTGAGTTCGAGGCATCCGCTGATGATCGTCAACGCCATCAGGCGGGAGTCTTCCTCGGAGGGCGCGGCGGCGCCGAGCAGTGGCCTGCCGGTCATCATCACCTCCGCCAGAGTGGTCACGAGTTCCTGGCGTTTGGCGCGCAGTTGCTCGCTGGACTGCGATTCGATCAGGAACCGCCCGTGCCGTGGGTCGGCGGTCAGGAAGTCGACGGCGGTGACGACGCAGGCTCGGATTCTTGCGGCCGCTTCCGGTTCGGTGGCGACGATGGCGCGGTTGAACGCAGCCCCCACCTCGAGGATGAGGTGGTCATTGAGCGCCGTCAGCGCCTCATCGCAGTCGCGGAACTGCTCGTAGAAGTACCGGTCGTTGAGGCTGGCGGCGGCGCAGATCGCCTTTACCCCAAGGCCTTTTACTCCCTTGTCGGCGACGACGTCCAGGGTGGCATCCAGCAGGGCGGCGCGACGACGGGAACGTCGCTGCTCGGCACTTGCGCCGCCATAGGTGCGGGCCCGGGGTGTCACACGCGTGTCCTCTTGACAGATCCGATCGATGTGGTGAAGCCTAGCACCAGAATAATCTGGTGCGGGCTTTCACCACTCACGGAAGGCGCGAAGGTGACCGAGGTCGTCGATCCCCCGCTGTTTCGGGACTTTCCCTTCAATGTCGGCCTGAAATTGATGGCGCCCAAACACATCCGACCCACGCCCGAACAGCGCGAGAGCTATCGACGGTTCACCCGGATGGGAGACCCGTTGGCCGACGATCTGGTCGCGGCATTCCGACGACTGCCCGCAGGGGTGGGCCGCGTCCAGTTCGAAACCGCGGTCGAGAAGGGAATCGACGCGGTGGACGACCCGTTGCCGGAACTGGTCGCGTTCTTCGCCTCCGTCGATGCCCGGCCCTACTGGGTGGACCAGAAGAAGATCGACCACGCCGGCCGCGTCCTTGCCCGAGTCGGAGTGGTGGTCGGCTTCACCTCGCTGTCGATGCTGTCGTTGATGTTCGGCTACCTGGCCTCCCGGGCCGACAAAACACTGGTCGCCACCGGCGATTTGGCGGCCATGGCGCCGCGCCGGCTTGCCGAGACGATGAACTGGACCACCGAGGTCACCGGTCCGGGAGCGCTGGAACGCTTCGCGCCCGGATTCACCAGCACCGTGCGGGTCCGGCTGATGCATGCCATGGTGCGGGCCGGGATGTCGCGGCGCCCCGACTGGGACTTCGAGGACTGGGATCACCCAGTGAACCAGTCCACCATGGCCGGCACGCTGGTGCTGTTCTCGATGGGCAATGTGATCGGCTCCCAGGCTCTGGGCACACACTTCAGCGATCAGGACAAGGAGGCGATCTACCACTTCTGGCGCTACGTCGGCTTCCTGCTTGGCGTGGACGCCGAACTGCTGCCGACAGACGAGGCCGACACCTGGCGATTGCTGTGGCTGCAGGCCGACTACGAGTTCCGGCCGGACGAGGATTCCACCCGCCTCGCCCAGGCATTGCGGGGAGCACTCGGTCCGCTTCTCGTCGGCGACAGCGCGCACCCGGCGGCCGTGTTGGTCAGGACGGTGACCACCGAATTGCTCTGCGCCTACAGCAGATTGATCATCGGATCATCCAATGCCGACATCCTCGAACTGCCCGACAACAAGCCCGCGCAGCTACTGGTGGCGGGCCTGGCCGCCGGCAACTTCGTCGTGAGCTACCCGTTGCGTTTCGTACCCGGACTCAATCGCGCCCGGGAGATTCTCGGGCGCCGGAACATCGAGATATTTGCAAGACAGACCATGAAGCGACATCGCGGTGACCGGACATACGCCCGTCACGACTCGCTGGGCAACGGCCCGCGCCGGCGGACGAGAGAGCGCGCGCGGGCCTGAGCCGATCCTGGAGACGACAAAGCGGCTGTTCACCCGCAACCGGCCGCCGGGCGACTTCGACGAGAACGGACATCGGGAGCACCTCGACCGGATCAACCTTGAGCGCGCATACCCTAAGGGGACTTCCACTTTCTAGCTCAGGAGCCCAAGAACGTTGTCCGATTTTGAATTCGAGGGGTTGACCGTTGAGGTGCATGACGACGGAGTCGGCGTCGTCCTGTTCAACCGGCCGGAGAAGTTCAACGCCATGACGGCTCAGACAGTTGAGGATCTGTCACGGGCACTACGTCTGCTCGGCGCCAACCAGGACTGCGGAGCGATCGTGATCTCCGGTGTGGGCCACGCGTTCTGCGCAGGTATGGACCTCACCGAATCCCACATCGCCGAGGGCGCCGACCCCGTCCGCCAGGTGTACTCGGGCATGCGGGATGCAGTCGATTCGGTGATCGCCATGCGGGAGATCCCGCAGCCGATCATCGCCGCGGTCCGCGGCCCCGCAGTTGGCGGGGGGTTCGCGGTCACCGCGGCCTCAGACATCCGAATCTGTTCAGTGGACGCCGTTTTCATGGCCCCCTTCGTCAAGCTCGGCGTGTCTGTCGGTGACATGGGGCTGTCCTGGATGCTGCCCAGGCTCATCGGCGCAGGGGCTGCCGCCGAGATCTTCTACACCGGTCGAACTCTCACGGCCGACGAGGGTTACCGGCTCAAGTACGTACAGCACATTGCCGAAGACCCGATGCAGGCCGCGCTCGAGATGGCGTCCAAAATCGCCTCGCGCCCACGACTTGCGGTGCAAATGTCGAAGGATTTGTTCAACGCCAGCATCGGCGCCGGCGGCCTGCGTGAGCATCTGGAGTTGGAGATGCGCTCGCAAGTGATTGGGCTGATGAGCCAGGACCATCGCACAGCTTTGAAGGCGTTCGCCGCACGTGGCCGCGACTAGGGCAACGACGGCGGCAGGGACAATGACGCCGGCACCTTCCCGGCCGAGCGCAGACGACAGGAGCCGCAAAAGATGACTGAGCAGGTCGAACTCGTCCATTACTCCGTCGATCGCGGGATCGCCCGGATCGAGCTGGACTCCCCGCACAACCGCAATGCGTTGTCCCGACAGCTGTGCGCCGAACTGAGCACCCATCTCGCATCCGCGGCAGCCGATCCCGCCGTGCGGGCGGTCGAACTGACCCACACCGGTTCGGTGTTCTGCGCCGGCGCCGACCTCAGCGAAGCCTCCAGCGGTCCCTCGATCACCGACACCATGATCAAACTGCTCGGTGGCATCGTCGAAATGCCCAAACCCGTCATCGCCCGTCTCGACGGCCACGTGCGGGCCGGTGGACTCGGGTTGGTGGGCGCCGCCGACATCGCATTGGCCTCGCGCTCGGTGAGTTTCGCGTTCACCGAAGTGCTGATCGGGGTGGCGCCGGCGATGATCACGCTCACCACGCTGGGACGGATGACCGAACGGGCCGCCAGCCGTTACCTGCTGACCGGCGAGAAGTTCGACGCCACCACCGCCGCCGAGATCGGACTGATCACCGCCGCGGTCGACGACCTCGACGCCGCTACGACCGAGTTGTACGACCAGTTGCGCAAGTGTTCGCCCCAGGGCCTGGCGGAGACCAAGCCGCTGACCACCCGGGCCACCCGGGAGGAAATTGCCAGCCGGGCCGCCGATCTTGCGGCGCTGTCGGCGCGCCTGTTCGGCACCGATGAGGCCAGCGAGGGCATGCGGGCTTTCCTGGAGAAGCGCTCTCCCAGTTGGGTTCTGGACTAGCATTTTCGGTATGGGACTCTTCACCTCGCCGAAGACCTACGCCAGTCTCGCGGCGTTCCAGGCGGTTGACGCCGTCGCCTGCGCGGCCCAGGTGCCGCCCATCAAGAAAAGCCTCGACTCGGTCGGCTGCCCGGACAGCATCCGACCGGTGCTGCCCGTGGTCAAGGGCGCATCAGCGCTGGGACTGCTGTCGGTGAAGCGGTTTCCCGGGCTGGCGCGGCTGACCACTGCAATGTTGACGCTCTACTTCCTCCTTGCCGTTGGAGCGCATGTGCGCGTCCGCGACAAGGCGATCAACGCACTTCCGGCGGCGGCTTTTCTGGCCACGTTCGCGATCATGACGATCAAGGGCCCGGACTCGTCCCGCTAGAACTGGTTTACAACCCCAGCGTCTTGGCAATGATGTCGCGCTGGATCTCACTGCTGCCGCCGGCGATGGTGCCGACCACAGCGGCGCGGAACTGCGCCTCCATGCCGCCCTCGGTGGCGTAACCCATGCCGCCCATCATCTGGATGCCTTCCAGCGCAGCACGTTTGGCCATCTCGGTGGCCTTGAGCTTGACCATGGAGGCTTCCTGCGGCATCAGCTTGCCGGGATTCTCGTCGCAGCGCTGTGCGACGTCGTGAACCAGCAGTCGGGTGCACTCGATTTCCGTGGCCAGTTCGGCGAGCCGGTGTGAGAGCGCCTGGAAGCTTCCGACCGGACGACCGAACTGCTGGCGGGTCTTGACGTAGTTGAGCGTGTCATCGAACGATCGTCGCGCCTGGCCGAGAGCCAACGCCCCGACGATCACACGCTCGGTGTTCAGACCTGCGATCAGCTGCAACCAGCCCTGACCCTCTCCCCCGACGAGGCGATCCTGTCCTACCACGGCGTCGGTGAAGAACACATCGTTGACCTCGGCGTCCATGGTGGGTATCGGCCGCAGGTCAACCCCGGGAGTAGCGGTGGGCACCGAAAGCATGGTGATGCCCTGATGCTTGTCGCCGGTGTCTTCGGTGCGGCACACCAGAAGCACGTGATCGGAGTGGTGGGCGTTGGAGATCCACATCTTCTGGCCGTTGAGGCGGTAGCCGCCGTCGACCTTCTCCGCCTTGCAGCGCAGCGACGCCACATCGGAACCCGACCCCGGCTCGGACATCGCGATCGCTGTGGCGCCGCCTGCGACGACGTTGGCGAGAATTTCCTTCTTGAGGTCCTCGGAGGCGAACTTCATGTAGATGTGCGAAACGATCAGGGTGACGGCGAAGCTCCCCAGTGGGATCTGGTTGTAGGCGAGTTCCTCGACGAACAGGCAGGCGTCAGCGAGCCCACCGCCCGCACCACCGTATTCCTCCGGGATGGACAGGCCCAGGAAGCCGAGGTCGGCGAGCTTGCGACCAATCTCGGCGTTGTGATGCGTCTTGCCGCCGTTGGTGAGTTCAACTCGCTTCTCCCGCGTGCCGCATTCCTTGGCCGCGAAGTCGCGGATGGTTTGCACCATGCTCTTTTGTTCATCAGTCAGCTGCAGGCTCACAGCGCCACTTTACGGTTCAGGCCTGGCCTCTATTGTGGCCTTTGTGGGGACCTCTGACTTCAATCGGCGTCGACTCTTGGCGTTGGCAGGTGGTGTGGGCCTGGCGTCGGTCGCCGGCAGTCCCGCCCACCACGCCGCCGCAGTTGCTTCCGGGGTCATGCTGTGCCGCCAGTCTTGGGGTGCCCGCCCGGCGCTGCCTGGCGGACGGCCGCACACCATCGACCGGATGACCATCCATCACTCTGCAGTCGCACTTCCGGACAACCGCGGGATCGTCGCCCGGCTGCAACAGCACCAACGCTTCCATCAGGACGACAGGGGCTGGGTGGACATCGCCTATCACGCCGCCGTCGACCGCAACGGCAACATCTTCGCGCTTCGAGACACCGCGATCGCCGGAGATACCGCGACCGACTACGACACCACCGGCCACTTTCTGGTGCTCTGTGAGGGCAACTTCGACGAGGAGGCCGTCACCGAGGCACAACTCGACGGGGCGGCGCTGGTCTTCGCCTGGGCCACCAAGCGATTCGGCATCGGAGTGGACACCCTCGCCAGCCACCGGGAAGTTGCCTCGGGCACGGACTGCCCAGGGACGACGCTGCAAGCCCATGTGGACTCCGGCGACCTCAAGCAACGCATCGCCACCCTGGTGGCGTCAGGCGTCGAACTCCGACCGGTGTGCGGACAGGATGCGGCCGCCCGAGTCGCCGGAATCGAAGCGGGCCGTTAGCGCGGACCGATGCCCACCGGACCGACCGGTCCGATCACCGGGCCGACACCGCCGACACCAGCCGGCCCGACAGGTCCAGCCACCGGCCCCAGGCCACCGACACCAGCAGGACCGACCGGACCCAGAACCGGACCGACATACGGGGTGGGATCGACGACCAGGCACTGATTTGTGTCGTAGTTCCAGAACATGACCGGCGTATTGCAGAACTGGCACTGGTTGGTGATGGTGTTGAAGAAGTACTGCGGAGGACAGTTGCCCTCGGCGTTGCTCACCGCCGGGGATGCGAGAGCGGCCAGCGGGAACGCGGCCGCAGCGAGTGCGAAAGCACCCAATGCCCCGGAGAAACGCGACTGGGTCTTCATGGGGATCTCATCTCTGTTGTGAACTCGGCACCCTCCCCCATACGGGAGTCTGGCATGTAGCAGTTCGGATTGGCCACCCCCGTTGTTACAGCACCCTGTCAGATCAGGCGGCTAGCCTCGGATTGACCGAAATGACATGGGGGGATCATGGCCAGCACGACTGCCGGGATGCCGCGCGGCATCAAATGGGGGCTGATAGTCGGGGTTTTTCTGCTGATTGCCGCCTTTGGCAACGGCTCCTGGTTGACCGGCCTGGCCGGCGTCGGCGTGCTGGCCGTGGTCGGCCGGATTCTGTACGTGAGAAATCTCGACAACAAGAAGCTGCTCGAGCCCTGGCCCTGGCCGGCCGATCTGCGCGCCGGAGCCGAGGGGTTGGCCCGCCCCATCGACCCGACGCCGAAGCGCCTGCTGCCACCCCACGAAAACGCGTCACTGGTTGCGCACGTCGCCAGCACGAAGGAGTCGTTGTCACGCCTCATCGCCGACAAGCCTGCCGCGTGGCCGTGGGCGGTCTTCGCCTCAGTTCTCGTCCAGCGCCGCAACGCCGTTCAGGCGCGACTTCGAGCCGTCGCCTCGGGCTATCAGCCACGCCAAGGCGTGTCCCTCACCGGTCAGCCCTACTCGCAGACCGCCATCGCCGCCATGCGGGCGATCTCCGACACCGTTACGCAGATCGAGCAGTTCATGCTCAGCCCCGCCTTCAAAGGAGCGTTCGGCGAATCGGGTGACGATAACGCTGCGGACGCCGATGCGATCGTCGGCATCGCCAACCGATTGATGGACTACCACCAAACGCTCCTCGCCCAGGCCGAGCTTTGCCTGCAGACCCCGGTCGAGTCCGACGTGATGGTTTTCGTCCAAGACGCCGGCGCTGTCGCTCTGATGCCTTTGGTGGGATACGACGACTTCATCGAGACCATGTGCGTTCGCATCGGCGAAGCACAGGACCTGCTGCCTTACGGCGACCGCGGCACCGTCATCCAACTCGACGACGTCAGTCTGAGCATGACACTTCCCGATGACCTCTCGGAAAGGCTCTTCGCCCAGATCAAGCGCTTCAATACCTAATGACGCTCTGGCAAAAATTCTTAGCGACGCGTTAGCGCCAGAGGCCGTTCGCCTTAATTTCAGGCAATACCGTTAGGCGCATGTTGCTCGACGTCCGTTGGTTGCAGTACCTGCTGAAGCGATCCCTCCGCAAATAGCTGCCGCTCACGGCGGACCCGTTAGGCTGCCGCTGTGAACCTCGAGAAGGTGGTCTTCGGCTTCTTCGTGTTGCTGGCGGCAACCCTGAACTTCGGATTCTTCGTGGGTCCCATCAGCGACCCCGAAGCACACAACTCCTGGGAACTGTTCCTTGCGCTGATCGTCGCCCTGATCACCACAATCCTGAAGTTCGGCGACAGCACCCAACTCGGAGCCGTCCACCTCGCCACCAGCCTCGTCGCGCTACTGCAACTCGCGGCCGCGGCCGGGATGTGGGTGTGGGCGACTCAGGTGTCGGCGCAGGGACTCGACGGGCACGCCACCGCCAGTGTCGTATCGCTGTCCGGCGGTGCGCTGCTGGCCAACCTGGTTTCGGTCACCCTTCTGGTGGTCGAGACGGCGACGTTCCGCCGCCGCTAGCCCCGCCGACAGTCGATGCCGAACCCGTTCCACCGCTGGACCCGGCGGGCAGTAAACGCACCGCACTCCGCCGACGCCATTCCGACCACAGTGCCGACCACCGAAGTGATCTTCCTGATCATGCGGCGGATGCGGTTGCCGCTCATTGTCGTCATCACCACGTTCAGCTTTTGCACGGCCGGGATGATGTTCATGCCCGGCGTCGATCCGGACGGAAACCCGCACCGGCTGAACATATTCGACGCCTTCTATCAAATGACCATCACGCTGACGACGGTCGGATTCACCGAGGCGCCCTATCCCTTCAGCTACCCGCAGCGGATGTGGATGACGATGTCGATTTTCCTGCTTGTCATCAGTTGGGCCTACGCCATCGCCGTCTTCTTCGCCCTGGTCCAGAGCGACTCGTTCCAGGCAGCCGTGGCCGCTCAGCAGTTTCGACGCCAGGTCCGACGACTGGTTGAGCCCTTCATCCTGGTGGCCGGTTATGGCGCTGCCGGCCGAATAGTCGGCGCCGACCTCGACGAGCACTACCGCCGGTTCGTGGTCGTCGACATCGACGAGGACCGAATTCAGTCGTTGGTCTCCGAGCAACTGACCTTCGACGTTCCCGCGGTCCGGGGCGACTGCGCCGTGCCAGCGGTGCTGGGGATGGCCGGACTGGGGCACCGAAAGTGTGAGGGCGTTCTGGCTCTTACCAATGACGACGACGCCAATCTCGCGGTGGTGATGACGGCGTCACTGCTCAGGCCAGGCCTGCCGGTGTTGGGCCGCTGCGCCCACGACCGCACCCGGTCCCTGATGGAGCATTTCGCCCCCGGGTCGGCCATCAACGCCGGCGACCGGTTCGGCGACTACCTGGCCCTGTCGATCCACCAACCGGTCAACCATCAACTGATGCGCTGGCTGATGGACAACGACCAGGAGCAACTGCAGCCGGCACGGCGGGATCTCGCCGCGCGAAGGTGGGTCATCTGCGCCGAGGGGGAATTCGGCGACGCCGTCGTCTCGGATCTGGCCGCCGCCGGTGTGACCGTCGAACTCCTCGACCCCGCCAGCGACGGCCCAGACGTCTCCGGATCGGTGGGCTTCGTCGCGGGCACCAGCAGTGACACGCTCAACATCGCCATGGCGGAACAGGCCAGGCACACCAACCCCGGTGCCTACCTGGTGGTCCGCCAGGAGACCAACGCCAAGAAAGCGTTGCTCGAGGCGCTGCAGATCGAATCGGTCTACATCGCAACCGAAGTCGTCGCGCGGGAAGTGCTTGCGCGCATTTTGACGCCAGTGTTCTGGAGCTTCCTCGAGCATGTGCTGACCCGCGATGAGCAGTGGGCGACACAGGTACGCGACCACCTCGAGGACCGCTGCGGCCGGCGCACCCCGGAGCGGGACGTGATCACGCTGTCCGCTGAGGAAGCGCCGGCTGTCGCCGACTGGTTGCGGCGTGGGAGGACCCTGACGTTGCGGACCCTGATTCGCCAGCCTGACGACCGGGAGGCAACGCTGCCGGTTGCCGCGCTGGTTCTCGTCCGCAACGGCGAAGCGCATTTCATGCCGGACGAGGACATCGCGCTGGCGTTCGACGATCAGGTGCTGCTCGTCGGCAAGCCCAGCGGACTGTCGCTGGTGCGCGAGATCTGTCTCTACCCCGCCACCGTCGAGTATCTGGCAACCGGCCGGGACGTCCCGTTGACTTGGGTGTGGGGAAAACTCACCGCTGCGCGCCGCGCGGGGCGGTCATAGGGCCGGCAGCGCCTGCAGCGCCGACACCAGATCGCTTAGGTGGGATGCGGGCGGCTCATAACCCGGGAAGTAGCAGCAGACCTCCCCGGCGTGCGCGCCGAAGCGCCGGCCGATTTCGGCGGCACACTGTTCGGGAGTCCCCACCACGGCGATGCGGGCCACCATGTCGTCGGTGATGAGTGAGCGCATCCGGGCGAAGTCGCCGACCTTGGACAGCGCGTTGAGTTCAGGCTGCAATCCTGCCCATCCCTCGACCTCCAGGACCGGTAGGTAGGCGGGCGTCGATCCGTAGAAGGCGATCAACATGCCGACAGCTTTGACCGCTGTATCCAATTCTTCCGGGGTACGGCCTGTCGCGACCATAGCTTGGGCCACGACCTGAAGGTCGGCCGAAATGCGGTGCGATCTGTCCAGACCCGCGGCGATTGCCGGGACCGTCCGTTCGGCGAAATGCCGTTCGCTGTTGAAGGGCATCACCAGCAGGCCGTCGGCGACCTCCGCGGCGGTCCGGGTCATGATGGGCCCGAGCGCGCCCATCAGAACCGGCGGAGGCCCGAACGGGTTGGGTCCGGGGTTGAAGTTCGGTGGCATCAGCGTGTGGGTGTAGTGCTCGCCGCGGAAGTTCAGCGGGGCCTGCCCCTCCCAGGCGGCGAAG
>CAZRFC010000095.1:0-12612 GCA_964598975.1 uncultured Mycobacterium sp.
CGGGTCGCCGGTCCACTCGTACTGGCCGTGCATGATGTTGTGGCCGATCTCCATGTTGTCCAGGATCTTCGACACCGACAGCAGGGCGGTACCGGGCAGCCAGGTCAGCGGGAACCACACCATGGCCCGGCCAGCCACCTCCATGGCGCGCTGGGCTTTGATGATGCGGCGGATGTATTCGACGTCAGCCTGGCCGAGGTCGGCAATCACTTCGGCCCTGATGGCGTCGAGTTCGCGGCCGAAGGCCTCCAACTGCGCGCGGGTGAGGGTTGGTGTGTGTGTCATTGTTGATCTCCTCGTGGAAGTTGTTGTCTATAGCTCGATGGCGACGTCGCCGACCGGGGCGGAGACGCAGATCTGCACGGCTTCGTCGTCGCCGCCCGAGACCGCTCCGGTGGTGACGTTGCGCACCACGCCGTGAACCTTGCGGCGGGTGCAGGTGTGGCAGATGCCCATCCGGCATCCGCTCTGCGGTTTCAGTCCGGCTGACTCGGCTTGGTCCAGCAGTGGGCGCCCGTCGTCGTCGACGTCAATACCGCTGGCGCTGAACGTGACCCGGCCTCCGCCGGGCGAGTCGGGAATCACCAGTGGGGCGGGGGCGAAACTCTCGGCGACCGCAGCCGGGTAGACGGAGCGCACTGCCTCGACGAGGGAGGGCGGCCCACACACGTACACCGCGTCGGGGTCTTCCATGGCGCGGATGAGCGCGGGGATGGCGGCGTTGGCGGCCGGGCCGCCGCCGCCGAGGGCGGCTGCCAGGTGCCGCCCGTCGAAGTGACCCTCGAGGTCGCCGCCGGGGCCGCGGGTGCAGCCGTACAGCACTCGGACGTCCGGCAGCAGAGCCAACTGCTCGAGATAGCAGGCGTCGTCGAGGGTACGGACGTAATACAGCACCGCGACCTCGCCGGTGTAGCAGCTTTCCTGCAGGGTGCGGATCATCGACATCACCGGTGTGATGCCGCTGCCGCCGGCGATCAGCACCAGTCGGCGCGGAAGTGGGTCGGCAAGCGTGAAGTCCCCGGCCGGGCCGGAGAGCCCCAGTGCCATCCCGGGTCGGGCATTGGCGTGTAGGTACTCCGACACCAGTCCGCCGTCATGGCGGGTGACGGTCAGTTCGATCAGCGGCACGGGGGCGGCGTTGGCCGGGGAGTAGCAGCGGGTGTGGCGGCGACCGTCGATCTCGACGGTCACGGTGAGGTACTGCCCGGGCGTGAAGCGGACCGGGTGGTTGGGCTGCAGCCACAGCGTGACCGTTCGTGGGGTGGTGCGGCGGACGCGCACCACGGAGGCGCGGACCTCGCTGGTCCACATCGGGTCGACGAGTTCGGTGTAGCGGTCGACGCCGTGCGGGCCGGCGAGGACCCCGAGCAGCCGGGACCGCAGCCCTTCGTCGGCAACATTTTTAGTGAACATATGTACACAGTTACTCGGGATTTCCATCCCGTCAAGGCCGAAATACCTGCTTGTGTTACGCTTCACATTGGTGAATAGTCGTACACCCAATCGCTACGGGAGGTCGGGCCGGTCCCGATCGGACTCCCGCGATACCCCCACCCGTGAGGCGCGGAAGGAAGAGACCCGGCGGGCGCTGATCGCCGCGGCCCTCAAGCTTCTCGGCGACCGGGGTTTCAGTGGGCTGAGCCTGCGGGAGGTCACCCGAGAGGCCGGCGTCGTTCCCGCCGCGTTCTACCGGCACTTCGACTCCATCGACGCCCTCGGCCTGGTGCTCATCGACGAGTCGTTCCGCTCGCTGCGCGACATGCTGCGCAACGCCCGCGCGGGCGATCTCGACCTCAACCGGGTGATCGAATCCAGCGTCGACATCCTCACCGCCAGCGTCACCGCGCAACGCGAGCACTGGCGCTTCATCGGCCGGGAGCGCTCCAGTGGGGTGCCGTCGCTGCGCTACGCGATCCGCACCGAGATCCGGCTGATCACCTCGGAGTTGGCCACCGACCTGGCCCGCTTCCCTGGACTCAACGAGTGGAGCACCGAGGACCTCAACATCCTGGCGAGCCTCTTCGTCAACTCGATGATCATCATCGCCGAGGCCCTCGAGGACGCCGGCGACCCCGCGGCGGTCGAGGAGATCAAACGCACTGCGATCAAACAGCTTCGAATGATCGCGGTCGGGATCGCGGGCTGGCGCAGCAAGACCGGCTGAGGTTTTGCGTCGCCAGGCCTACCTGTTCTGGAACAGGTTGACGTCGAGGTCGTAGGTCGTGGAGTACTTGGTCTTGGGCGAATTCAGGAAAGCGACCGCGTCGGCGTAGCTCAGGTTTGGAATCTCAGCGAAGAGATCCCCGTTCGAATAGCGGAGCCTGATGCCGTTCCCGTATGCCTCAACACGCAGGTCAACTTTGGCATCCGCGAATTGCAACCGGTCGTCTTTGGGGTCGAAGTCCTTGATGATCGCGTAGCTGTCCTCACCCTTGTCGAAGGGGTTGGTGTCCCACTTGTCGTCGTAGGGCTTTTGATAGGTGCTATACCTGCGGTAGCCGAATACGAAAGTGTCGCTTCCTGATCCGCCGAAAAGTTGGTCAATTCCCTCGTTGTCTGACGGATCGTCGCCGACCAGGAAGTCATCGCCGTCGCCGCCCATCAGCGTGGTGCCCGCGCTGGAGATGGAGCCGGTCCCGCTTTCAAAAGTATTACCTTTGTCGAACCGATCGTGATACATCACATCACTTATCGGGCTGCCTACGACGGTGATGCCGATATAGCCATCGGCCCAGCCGATCGCCTTCGGCACCCGAAATGTCGTGGCTGGTGAGGTGATCCACGGTTGTGCCGCGACTATTACGCCGTCGAAAGGCCCGCTTGAATCCGGAAAGCCGTATTCATCGAATTGCTGCTTGATCGTGGAGTAATTGCCGGGTTCTTCGATTCCCTTCCTGACGAGATCGCCGTAGATGCCGATGACCGCATTGTGATACGCGGCGGCTACATCGGCGGTGTCCCGTAGGTCGAAATCCGTCTTCGTGTACTGCACGAGGTAGGCCTTCTGCGCGGTTGCCGCGACATTGTTGTCGCCGGCGACCTTGCCTGGTTCGACCAAGTCAGACGCCGTATAGGTCCGGGTTTTGGTTGCTATGGCGGTGGTGAAGGGTATGACGGGGTCCTTGCTGATCCAATTCCTCCCGTACCCCGCCAAGGTGTAATTCTCGACACCGTTCCGCGCGTCGATGTCGTATCCGAGCCCGAACGCCGGGTCCAGACCCACCAACTCGGCCACCTTTTTCGGCGTCGCGGTGTCTTTGTACTTTTTCACGATGTAGTCGGCCGCCGCGCCCATCACGTAGCTCCCCAGGGAATGGCCGACCAACGTGAGCGTTGCAGGATCGGCGCCGGCCTGCAGGAGCGCTTCGGCGACGGTCTCGCCGACTTGCTTGGTCACCGTGATCTCGGCAAAGGGCTGCAGGCCCTCGGGGCCCGGGTAATTGGTGTTTGCAGCCAGCGAACTCCAGTTGACGAGGACGATGTTGTGCGTCGCGCCATAGCGTTCGTGCAGCGCATTGAAGAGAAGTTGGGACGACGAGTTCGGGTCGCCGGTTCCGGCGCTGTCCTTCCAACCGTGGGCGTAGACGATCGTGGGTCGTCCGGGGATCCACGGCTGCTCAAGTTGCACTGTCCGCTGTTCGGTAGGGGTGCCGTAGTACTTGTAGTAACTGGTCTTGAAACTGACGATGCCGCTCGCGTTATAGACTTCAGTTCCGCACACCAAACAATCCTTCCCAACTTTCCTGAACGGCTCTCCTTTCCAGTCCCGGGAACGAAAGACGAAGTCTCCGTCGATAATCGATCTGGAAGTGTCCTTCACTGTGATGAACGATGTCGCTTGAAGTTCGCTTTGTCGCGCTGGATCGGAGTACAGGGCGATCTGGAATTCCTCATCCGGTTCGTTGACGCTGCCGTCGTTGCTCAACGTGTGCTGGAAGATGAATCGCCCGTCGGATCCCACAAAGGCAGTACCCTCAACGCCGCCGCTGCTGAAGTCACCGGCGGTGACGCCGCCACCAGCCTGGCGTTGCCTGATGCCCCAGTACAGTTGAGTTCCTGAGGTGACGCCCGTTGTGGTCACGGTGGTGGTCAATGTCTCGCCTTCGTTGATCGCCGTGACCGATGGGCGAATCGCATAGGTGGGCTTGACCGCTGGGACGATCGCAACCTTGACTGGGACCGAGACTGATGAACCGTAACCGTCGACGGCGAAGACTGTGAAGTTATCGGATCTGTCCGTCGCGGTGGCGGCGCGACTGCGCATCTCAGCCGTCGGCGTGTAGGAGAACCTGCCGTCGCTGTAGATCGTGGCGGTCCCGCCTTTGGCGCTGGTGGCCGTCGTCGTGATCCGGTCGGAAGCGCCGGTATAGGTGATCGTTTCGCCGGCCTCGGCGCCGGTGAGTCCGGTGACCTTCCCCGTCACCTCTCCGCTGATGGTGTCGGTTCGTAGATCAACGACTTTGCCGGGGCCCTTCAAGGGGGCGTTCTTCGGCAGGATCTTGACGGGCACCGTGATTTGGGCGGAGGCCCCACGGCTGTCGGTCACCGTCACGGTGAAGGAGTCGGTCGGGTCCCCGCCCAGTCGCGCGGCCTCACGGCGCATCGCAACGGTCGGGGTGTAGACGAACTTGCCGGCGGAGTCGACGGTGACGGTCGCCCCTTTCGGTGAGGTCAGCGGTTTGGATGCCGGGGCGACGGTGTAGGCCAGCGTGTCTCGGTCGGGGTCGGTGGCGCCGACGTTCCCGGACACCCTGCCGGTGGCCGAGTCGGTCTTCACGTTCGTCGGGGTGCCGGCCCGCGGCGGGTTGTTGCCCTGGGGGCTGACCGTCACGGTCATCACGATGGGAAGCGAACCGCCGTAACCGTCGGAGACGACGACGGTGAAGGTGTCCTTGGTCAATCCCTTTGCGGCAGCATCGGGTAGGGCGGCGTTGCGCCGGGCCTCGGCGGTGGGGGTATAGGTGTAGGTGACCGTGCTGTCCGTATTGCCCGCGACGGTCACGGCGCCGCCCTTGCCGCTGGTGCCCTTGGTCGGGTTTCCGGGGTTCGCGCTTGACACGCTGTAACTCAGGGGATCCTTGTCAGGGTCGCTGAGCCCGCTGATCGTTCCGGTCACCGCCCCGGTCCCGGCGGCGGGGACGCCCACGGTGAAAGTCCCCTTCCACTCCGGCGCCTTGTTCAGGGGTGCGATCGCGACGGGAACCACCTGGGAGGTGCTGGCGCCCCTGGCGTCCGTGATCGTGACCGTGACCGGGGCGGTGGTCACCGCTCCAACTTTGGTGGCCGCGTGCCGCACCTGGTCGTCGAGCGGGGTGAAGGTGAACGTCCACTCCCCTGGTTTGGTCGGGGGCACCACCGTCACCGTTCCGGTGGTTTCCGCCACGGTGGCCGACATCGTCATGGCGTCGCCATTGAGGTCGCTGGCGCTGACCGTTGCGCTGGTCGTGCCGTTTAGGTTCGGGCTACCGGCTGAGGCCTTCGTGATCGTCGGGGCCACGTTGGTCGACGCCCCGAGGCGGTCATCGCGGAACGGGTCGGCGAACGAGACGACGCGGGTGAGTTTCGTTGCCACACTGGAACTGTCACCGCCACCCGCCGCATTGCCCCAGGTGACCACCGTCTGGTCTTTGAGCAGCGCCGCGAACGCCGTCCCGGTGGTGAAGACATCGGTGACGGGGTTGGTTTTCACGGCCTCGCCGCGGATCTTGGTCGCCACCGCCGACGCGGTGCTGTCCCCGCCGGATCCCGACGCTCCCCAGGTGACCACCGAACCGTTGGTGAGGAGAGCCGCGAAGGCTGATCCGTTGGCGTAGAGATTCAACCCTTGTTTGCCAACATCGGCGTTGGGAGTTCCGGCGTCCACCCGGGTCTGGCCGAGTATTCCCCAGGTGACCACCGAGCCGTCTTTGAGCAGCGCCGCGAACGCGGTGTCACCGGCCACGATCTTGTCGACATTCTTCAGATCGATATCGCTGTTACCGCCGGTGTTGCGAGCGCCCCACTCCACCACCGTGCCGTCGTTCTTCAACGCCGCGAACGCATTGTTGGTGGAGAAGATCTGGGAGACCCCGCCGGTCAGTTGGCTCGCGACGCTCGTTTCCACCGCCGAACCGAAGGTGTCCAGCGAGTAGACCGTGCTGCCACCGCCGGCGGCTTTGCTTCCCCAGGTCACGACGGAGCCGTCGGAACGAAGCGCGGCAAACGCGAAACCGTTGGAGTAGATCCGGGTCACCGGGTTGCCGCGGTCGCTGAGTTGCGAGGCGACAGAACTGCTGTTGGCGCCGTAGTCGATTGGTTTCTTCGCGGCGTCGACCTGGTTGGTCGGTCCCCAGGTGACCACCGACCCGTCGCTGCGCAGCGCCGCGAAGGCACCCTTGGTCGACGAAATCGCGATCACCGGGTTCTTCGAGTCGGTGAGAGCGGCGGTCACCTTGCTGCTGTCACCACCGTCGCGACCCCAGGTCACCACGGAACCGCCCTTGCTCAGCGCCGCGAACGCCGACCCGGTGGAAACGATCTGGGTGATCTTGCGCGAATCGGGCGCCGGGTCCCCAACTGCACCCACCGGCAGCAATTTTCCGTCCAGGAGTGCGGCGACCCTGCTGCTGTCACCACCGTCGGTCTTCGAACCCCACGTCACCACCGACCCGTCACTACGCAGTGCTGCGAAGGCGCTATCGGTGGAGTAGATCTGCACAACAGGCTTGGCCGTATCGTTGAGCGAGGCCGCCACCACCGTGCTGCTCCCACCGGAATCTGCGCCGCCCCAAGTGACCACCGAGCCGTCGCCGCGCAGCGCAGCGAAGGCGCCCTTGCTCGAATAGATTTGTGTCACTGGCTTCTTCGGATCAGACAGCAACCCAGCCACACCTGTGCTGTCACCGCCGAATGCCTTGTCGCCCCAGGTGACCACCGACCCGTCGTCTCGAAGCGCCGCGAACGCGAAGTTGTTGCGCACCTCGTAGCTGGTGCGTCCGGGCGACGACGCGGGGATCGGGACGCTGGAAATCGGCACCGTCGGCGGTGGCGTGGTGCCGATGCCGGCGCCGATGGCCAGCCCGCCCGGACCGACGCCCACCGGCAGATCCTTGATGACCTTGTTCTGCGCGAGGTCGATGACCGCGACGCCCGCAGGTGCCGATCCCGCGCCGTGGGACACGTAAGCGAAATCCCCGGAGGCAGAGACTGCCACCTGACCCGGCATCCCACTGATCTGGATCGGTGTGCTGAGGTTCAGCGCACTGCCGCTGATCACGGTCACCGAGTTGTCGTTGAGGTTGGTCACCAGCAACTTCCCCGACGGCGCGACCGCCAGCGCCCAGGGGCTTCGGAACACCGGGATGTCGTTGGGTTTGACCTGACCCGTGGCGGTGTCGATCAACGACAGCGAGTAGTCGCCGGAGTTGGTCACATAGGCCAACGTGCCGTCCTTGTTGAACGCCACGGCCTGTGGCGAGTAGCCGACCGGTACCGTCTTGACCACGCCGGTCGTGGTGTCGATCAGAGACACCGAATCCCCGGCGTTGTTGACTACATACAGCTTGTTGCCATGGACCGCCGCACCCGCCGGGCCGGCCCCCACGTTGTATTTCGTCGACGTCAACACCGGCCCGCCGGGCGCGCTGGTATCGATCACCGAGACGAAACCATTGCCGGGGGCGCCGCCGACCACGTCGCCCTGACTGATGACGTAGGCCCGGCTGCCATCCGAATTGAACGTGATGTTGACCGGGATCTTGCTGATCGGAATCACCCTGGTGACAGCGCCTTTGGCGGTGTCAATCACCGAGACGGTGGAATCGCCCATGCTCGGGACCAGCGCGAGGGTGCCAGCCGGATTGACCGCCAAACCCGCCGGCCCCCGGCCGACGCCTTCGGTGATTTTCTTTGTGGCGTAGGTGACGGCGTCGACGGCGAGCACCGCGTTGCCCTGGAAATCAGCGACGTACACCACGGGGGCGGACGCGGTGGCCGCGGGCTGGACAGCCGTCGCCGCGGATTGCCCCGTGGTCACCGCCGCGGCGGTGGCCGGTTGCACTTGACCATCGCGCCGCCGGGCGGCGGCAAGCACCATCCAGGCCAGCGGACCCTGCACCGGGGCGCTCGGGTCGACACCTACGAGCGTGCCCAAGACTGAGTCGATCACCCCGGTGCGCGCGACGGTCCTCGTTGCCGTTTCAGCGGGCGCCGGCAGGGGGTCGGCGGCGCTTGCGGGGCGAGAGTGGTTCAGCACCGCTGTCACCGCAGGTGCAGCGGTCGCGGCGGCCACAGACGGCCCAGTCGGCGTGATCAGCGCCGGACTTACGAGTGTGCCCTGCGCAGCGTCAACTGTCACGGGCTTCGGCGGGGAGCCGGCGACTGTGGCTTCGGACCGGACACCGATTGGCTGTTCGTTGCGCGGGCTCACGGTGGACTGGGACCCCTGCGATCCAGCCCTCCGCAGCGCGGGGACTCTCCGCGCTGGTGCCTGCTCGGAGGGCGTCTGGCCGACATCACCCGGCGATCGCCGGTCACCCCTGGCCCGGCCCGCCGCAGTCGATGCCTGAGCGTCGCGGGGCGCTCGCGATCCGGGCGAGGTGTCCCCGCTCTGGGCGGAGTCCGACGACGAGGTGGCCCCCGGCGACGCCCACCCCAGGCCGGTGCCCCCCAAGGCTGCCGCTCCGATGCCCAGGGCGAGGGCCAGTCCTCCGACCCGTCCGACACAAGCTGATGCGCGCATGGCGACCTCCCGACAACTGTAGAAATTGACGCTAGAGGAGCGAAATAGCGTCGAACGGCGATCGGCTACAGAGTTTTCCCTGGAGTTTCCGGCCTTCCGGGGTGACCTCAACAGCCGTTCCCAGGACAATCGGGAAATCGCATTGGGATGATTCCAACGTGGGCCGAGAAGCGGGCCGTAGCGTGGTGGGGCGCAGCAGCGAGCTGGAACTGCTGCGATCGCTGCTGGAGCAAGCCCGCAGCCGCCCGGCGGTGCTGATTCTCGACGGGCCGGCCGGTATCGGCAAGACAACTCTGTGCCGGGCAGTGGCACAAGAGGCCGCCGATTCCGGATTCAGCGTCCTGACCGCAACCGGGGCGGCCGCGGAGGCATCGTTGTCATGTTCCGTTTTGGCCGACCTGATCGACGGATTCGACAACGCGGCGCTGTCCGGGTTGTCGGCGCTGCATCAGCGGGCGCTGCAGACGTTGGTGACCGGTATTGACGGACCCCGCCACGATGAACGGTTGGTGGCCGCAGCATTCCGGACTGCGCTCGCCCGGCAGGCCGACCAACGACCGCTGCTGATCGTGATCGATGACGCCCACTGGCTCGACGAGGCCAGCAAGCTGGCTCTTGGGTTCGCCGTGCGCCGACTGGCCGGTCCGGTGGCGTTGGTGGCGTCATTTCGCACCGGGGAACCGGGCACGGCAGACCAGTCCTGGGCGCAGCCCGGTGATCCGGCCGCGTTGACCCGGCTGACCGTGGGGCCGCTGAGTGTGGGCAGCGTGACGACGCTGGTCGAAGAACACCTGTGCCGCACCCCGCCGCGGGCAGCCCTTGCCCGCATCCACGAACTTTCGCTCGGTAACCCGTTCTACGCGCTGGAACTTGCCCGCGCCCTCAGCGACCAACCGGTTGCCGCCATGAGCTCGCTGCCACCGACGCTCAGCGCACTGGTCCGGGACCGGATCGGCGATACGGACACGGCCACCGGTGAGGCGATGCTGGCCGCGGCCGTCGCCTTCGCACCCACCCTCGATCTGGTCGCTGCAGCCACCGGCCGCAGCGCCGCAGATCTCGTCGAGATTCTGGGTCCGATGGAAAAACGCGGGGTCGTGGAATTCGACGGACCAAGGATCCGATTCAGCCACCCGCTGATCGCTTCAGTGATCACCAACGAGGCCGAGCCCGTCACACGACGACGAGCGCACCGCCGGCTGGCGGACGTCGTCACCAACCCTGAACAGCGGGCACGTCACCTGGCGCTGAGTTCTCCCAACAGCGACGCCGAAACCCTTGCCGCCCTTGACGCGGCGGCCGAGGCCGCGGCCGCCCGGGGAACTTACAGCACTGCCGCCGAACTGGTCGGGCTCGCGATCCGTCATGGCGGGGATACGTATCTGCGACGGCTTCGTGGCGGCGAGTTCCTTTTCCGCACCGGATCGCTCGAGGAGGCGGACGCGCTCATCGCACCGATCGTCGAAGACCTACCCGCAGGCCCGCTGCGGACGGCCGGTCTGTTACTGGTAGCGGCGGTTCGCGGCTACCGCGACGGGCTCGCGAGCACGATCGGGATGCTCGAGCGCGCGGTAGCCGAGGCCGGTGACGAACTCGTACTGCGCACCCAGGCACTGATCGTCCTGGCCCTGTCCATCGGTATCGGTGGCGATATGGCCACCTGCGTGCGGTACGCCAGACGGGCGCGTGTCGACGCAGACAAGACCGGCTTGGCACCGCTGCGCTGCCAGGCGATGACCCTGTGGGCACACGTCAGCTTCATGTACGGGCTCGGGACGGACTTCGACGCGCTGCAGGAGGCGACGAACATCGGGAAGGCCGACGAGTCTGCGCCGATAATGCTGCGCCCCTTGCCAATTCGAGCGCTGCACTGGGCATGGACAGGCCGACTCGAGGAGGCCCACGCTGAATTAATCGACATATCACTGCGGTGCGAAGAACGTGGCAACGAGCTCGATGTGCTGTGGGCCGCCGAGCAGCTCACCATGATCGAGACGAGTCTGGGCCGCTACGGGGACGCCGCGCGCACCGCCGCTGAAGCCGTCGAACGGGCTCGACTGATCGGCGGGCAACTTCCGATGATCACCGCCCGCACCGCGGAAGCCAACGCGGCCGCCCACCAGGGCCGCCTCGAGGATGCCCGCGAAGCCGCCGAGCGCGCCGTCGAGGCCGCCACGGCGGCCCGGTTGGGCTACCTGGTCCGGCCCCCGCTGATAAGTCTGGCGTTCGCCCTGGTCTCGGCCGGACGGTACGAGGAGGCGCTGAAAGCACTCCAACCGCTTCTGAAGGAATTCGACCCCGACCACGACACCGAGATCATGGCCGGCGGATACCTTCCGGACGCCGTGGAGGCGCTTACCGCGACCGGCCGTGTAGCGGAGGCTGCACCCTTGGTGGCGGCGTTGGAGGTGAATGGGGCGCGACTGGAACGGCCCTGGATGCTGGCGGTCGGCGCGCGGTGTCGGGCGCTGGTGCTCGCCGCCTCAGGTGACCTTGAGGGCGCGCTGAGCAGTGCCGAGGAGTCCATGCACCACCACGACAGGCTGCCGATGCCGTTCGAACGCGCCCGAACCGAACTGCTGCTGGGGCAGTTGCTACGTCGTCGCCGTCGCGCCCGCGACGCTCGCGCCAGCCTCACCCGGGCGGCCGCGACGTTCGAGGAGATCGGAAGCCCGCTGTGGGCGGCGCGAGCGCAGCGTGAACTCGCCGGCCTCGGCACCCGGTCAACCGACACCGTTCTCACCGAAACCGAGCGCCGGGTTGCCGAGGGCGCCGCTGCCGGGTTGACCAACAAAGCAATCGCCTCCGGTCTGTTTCTGTCCGCCAAGACCGTCGAGATGCATTTGTCCAGCGCCTACCGGAAGCTCGGTATCCGGTCCCGGGCCCAGTTGGCGGCGCGACTTCAACACGGCGACTGACACCCGACGTTTTGCCACACCTCTCTGCGGGTAGAAGATCCGCATGACGTGCGCGGCGCCGCATCGGGACCCGATGACCGCAACGAGCGAACTTGCCGACCTCTACCGAGACGCCCCGGTCGGGGTGCGGGTCAACAGGATCCTGTGGCGGCGATACGGCCGGAAGATCGCGTGAGCCGGCCCACCGCCGGCGCCGAGGTGTGGCCCGGGAAGGCCTATCCGCTGGGCGCGAACTACGACGGGTTCGGCACCAACTTCGCGGTGTTCTCCGAGGCCGCCGAGAAGGTGGAACTCTGCCTGTTCGACGCGGACGAGGGTTTCACCGAAACCAGAGTGGCCCTTCCCGAGGTCGACGGGTTCATCTGGCACGGCTACCTGCCCAACGCCGAACCCGGACAGCGGTACGGCTACCGGGTGCACGGCCCGCACGACCCGGCCTCCGGGTTGCGCTGCAATCCGAACAAGCTGCTGCTCGACCCCTACGCCAAGGCCATCGACGGCCACTTCGATTGGCAGCAGTCACTTTTCGGCTACACCTTCGGTGAGCCGGACAGCCGCGACGACTCCGACTCCGCAGCCGCGATGCCCAAGTGCGTGGTGATCAACCCGTTCTTCGACTGGGGGGTGGACCGGCCGCCGCAACGGGAGTACGCCGACAGCGTCATCTACGAGGCCCACGTCAAGGGCCTCACCCAGACCCACCCGGAGATTCCGGACGGCATCCGCGGCACCTACTCGGCGATCGCGCACCCGGTGATCATCGACCACCTCAAGGCGTTGGGTGCCACGGCCATCGAACTGATGCCGGTGCACCACTTCGCCAACGACGCGGTGTTGATCGACCGCGGCCTGTCGAATTACTGGGGCTACAACACGATCGGCTTCTTCGCCCCGGACAGCAAGTACTCGGCCAGCACCACCCCGGGCGGACAGGTGCAGGAGTTCAAGGCGATGGTCCGCGCCCTGCACGAGGCG
>CAZRFC010000096.1:0-5298 GCA_964598975.1 uncultured Mycobacterium sp.
CGGTCTGGTGCTGCCGCGCCGACTGCAGATCGAGTTCAGCCAGGCCATCCAGAAGATCACCGACGGTGAGGGTGGCGAGGTCTCGTCCAAGGAAATGTGGGACGCGTTCGCCGACGAGTACCTGGCGCCGGTGCGGCCACTGGAGCGGATCCGGCAACGCGTAATCGGCTCGGAGGTCGACGGCGGCATCGACGTCATCGAGGCGGTCGTCAAGATCGACGGTGTCGAGACCGAGATCCGCGGCGAGGGTAACGGACCGCTGGCGGCGTTCGTTGACGCATTGGGCAAGGTCGGGTTCGACGTGCATGTTCTGGACTATTCCGAGCACGCGATGTCGGCCGGCGAAGAAGCTGCAGCCGCGGCCTACGTGGAGGCCTCGGTCGGCGGGCGCACGGTGTGGGGTGTCGGGATCGCGACCTCGATCACCACGGCCTCGCTGCGTGCGGTGGTGTCGGCGGTCAACCGGGCGGCTCGGCTGGGCTGACCACCTCGGCGAGTTCGGTCTGGATGTCGACCTCCGAGGTGAGGGTCCGATGTACCGGGCATTTGTCGGCGATCTCGAGCAGGCGGGCGCGGGTGGCGTCGTCCAGATCGCCGTCGAGGCTGATGATGCGCTCGATGCGGTCGACCTGACCTGCGGTCGTTTCGCAGTTCGCACAGTCCGCAGCATGGATCTTGGCGTGCCGCAGCGTGACCGAGACATGCTCCAGCGCAATCGATTTGCGGTCGGCGTACATCCGCAGAGTCATGGATGTGCAGGCGCCGAGGGCGGCTAGCAGCAGATCGTAGGGCGACGGCCCGCTGTTCAGGCCCCCCACGTCGACCGGTTCGTCGGCGATCAGCCCGTGCTGACCCATGCTGATGGACTGCTGGAATTTGCCCTGGCCGGTCTCGGTGACCACCACTTCCCCGGCGGTGCACTCACGTACCGGGTTCTGTGCGCCCTCGGCGATGTAGCGCTTCGCCCACGCGGCGATGACGTCGCCGGCGTACTGGGCGTCGGCCCGCCGGGACAACAGGTGGTCGGCGCTGTCGAGGGAGACGAAACTCTTCGGGTGCCGGGCGGCGGTGAAGATGCTGCCCGCGTTGTCGATCGAGACCACCTGGTCGGTGGGGGCGTGCAGTATCAGCAGGGCCTTGCGCAGGGTGGCCACCGTGTCCAGCAGTCGCTGTTCGGCGACATCGTCGAGGAAGTCGCGGCGGATCCGGAAATGCCGACCGCCCACGCTGACCTCCCCCTCGCCGCGTTCCCGGATGACGGCGATCTGGTCGACGAAGAGGTTGGTCACATGACTCGGGTCGGATGGTGCCCCGATGGTGACCACCGCCGACGCCTCGGGGATGCGCGCGGCCGCCGCGAGAACCGCCGCCCCGCCGAGGCTGTGCCCGACCAGGAGAACCGGCGCCCGGCCGGTGCTGCGCAGGTGGTCGGCGGCCGCAAGGAGATCTTCGATGTTGGAGGAGAAATCGGTATTGGCGAACTCCCCCTCGCTGGATCCGAGTCCGGTGAAATCGAAACGGAGAACGGCGATTCCACGGCCGACGAGTGCGTCGGAGATCCATCGTGCCGCCCGGCTGTCCTTGCTGCAGGTGAAGCAGTGGGCGAACAACGCGTAGCTCTGGGGTTCACCCGCGGGTTGCTGCAGCAACGCGGTCAGGGTGTGGCCGTGCGCATTGGGGAAGTCGAACCGCTCGGTTCTCATGGCGCCTCCGGCGATCCTGCGGAATCAGAACAGGGCGAACTGCTGGCCCTCGTTGACCGACTGTACGAACTCATCGATCCCGGTGCCACCGGTCACGGTGGCCACGCTGCGCATGAACTGCTCGTCGGACACCGTCGGCACGCCCAATTCCCGGGCCTGGAAACCCTTGCCATGTTCGGGTAGGGGTTCATTGCAGATCACCCACGAAGTCTCCGGATCGACCGCATCGGTGTAGGCCAGGCCGGCGTGCAGGATCCGTTCGACGAGTTCCTCGTGGGTGCGCTTCACTTCCGCGGACAGAGCCACCCGCATCCCCTGCACCAACGGGCCGCCGTGCTGGTAACGGCCGGGATTCAGGTACGGGCATGCCATCCGTGAGGCCAGCGCCTTGAGCGGCCGCAGTTCTTCGTGGGTAACCGTGCCGTTGGGCCAGCGTCGCCGGCCCACCGGCCGGACCGGCAGCCAGACGCCACGCTCCCGGGCGCGTTGCAGCGCGGGGGTCAGCAGCCTGGACAGCACCAAGGCGTCGTCGAACGCGTCATGAGCCTTGGTTTGCGGGATATCCCAATGCCGCGCAAGGGTTTCCAGCCTCAGATTGTCCAGACCCAGGTCGAGCCGGCGGGACAGTTCCACCGTGCACATGACGCTGTCGACCGGCAGCACGGTACCGGCGAGTTCGGCTTCGGCGATGAGGAACGAGTAGTCGAAGGGGGCGTTGTGCGCCACCAGCGTTCGACCGTGCATGAGTTCGGCGACCTCCGCGGCGATGTCGGCGAAGGTGGGCTGGTCCTCGAGCATCTCCGCGGTGATGCCGTGAACGTGGGTGGGCCCCGGATCGACGCCCGGGTTGAGCAGGCTGACCACCGAGTGCTCCACCTGCCCGGTGGAGTCGAGTGCCAGCGCGGCGATGCTCAGGACACGGGCCTGCCCGGGACGGAAACCGGAGGTCTCGACGTCGACGACAACCCAACCGTCCGCTGCCTCACCGGCCGGCTTGCCCCAGGTGTGCCTCACAAAACTCAGGATGGCACGCGCCCCCGACAGCCCGGGGGACTTCAGCCCCGTGTCGGAATACACTCACCTGCGATGTCGCCGAAGAAGAGCCAGATGACGCTGCGTGGACGCTCCGCGCTTGCCCTGGGATCGGCTGCTCGCTGGGCGTCTCGGGTATCCGGCCGCGGGGCCGGTGCGATGATCGGTGGCCTGGTGGCGATGACCCTGGACCGGTCGCTGCTTGCCCAACTCGCAGTCGGCCGTCGCACCGCTGTCATCACCGGCACCAATGGCAAGTCCACCACCACCCGGATGGTGGCCGCGGCCCTGCGGACCATAGGCGACGTCGCGACCAATAGCGAGGGCGCCAATATGGACGCCGGTCTGGTGGCCGCACTGGCCGCCAACCGCAATGCCGGGTTGGCCGCCCTCGAGGTCGACGAGATGCACGTTCCCCACGTGGCCGACGCGGTCAACCCGTCGGTCATCGTGCTGCTGAACCTGTCCCGCGACCAACTTGACCGGGTCGGTGAGATCAACCACATCGAGCGCACCCTGCGGGCCGGTCTGGAACGCCACCCCGACGCCGTGATCGTGGCCAACTGCGACGACGTCCTGATGACGTCGGCGGCCTACGACAGCCCCCATGTGATCTGGGTCGCCGCCGGCGGTGGGTGGGCAGGAGATTCCGTGAGTTGCCCGCGCAGCGGTGAAGTGATCGTCCGCGAGGGCTCGCACTGGTACTCCACCGGAACCGATTTCACGCGTCCGACTCCGGACTGGCGGGTCGATTCCGAGAATCTCTACGGCCCCGACGGGTTCGTTCATCCGATGCGCCTGGCCCTGCCCGGCGCGGTGAATCGGGGCAACGCCGCACAGGCCGTCGCGGCGGCGGTCGCGATGGGTGCCGACCCGGCCGCCGCACTGGCCGCGGTGTCGGCGGTCGACGAAGTAGCGGGCCGCTACCGCACGGTGCGCCTCGGGGACCACACGGCGCGCCTACTGCTGGCCAAGAATCCGGCCGGCTGGCAGGAGGCGCTGTCGATGGTGGACAAAACCGCTGCGGGAGTGGTGATCTCGGTCAACGGCCAGGTGCCCGACGGGGAGGACCTGTCCTGGTTGTGGGACGTCCGCTTCGAACACTTCGAAGGCACGTCGGTGGTGGCCGCGGGCGAGCGCGGCACTGACCTGGCGGTGCGACTGGGTTATGCAGGTGTCGATCATTCCCTGGTGCATGACACCGTCGCAGCCATCGAGTCCTGCCCGCCCGGGCACGTCGAGGTTGTCGCGAACTACACGGCGTTCCTGCAGTTGCAGCGGCGGTTGACATGACCGTCCGGATCGGGTTGGTGCTTCCCGACGTGATGGGCACCTACGGCGACAGCGGTAATGCCGTCGTGCTGCGACAGCGCCTGATGCTGCGCGGGATCCCGGCGGAGATCGTCGAGATCACCCTGGCCGAGCCAGTTCCGGACTCGCTTGACCTCTACACCCTCGGCGGGGCCGAGGACTATGCGCAGCGACTGGCCACCCGACACCTGCTGCGGTATCCGGGCCTGCAACGCGCCGCCGACCGCGGCGCGCCGGTGCTGGCGATCTGCGCGGCGATCCAGGTGCTCGGGCACTGGTACGAGACATCGGCGGGAGAACGGGTCGACGGCGTCGGACTGCTGGACGTCACCACCTCCCCGCAGCCGGAGCGCACCATCGGCGAGGTGATGTCCGAGCCGCTCATCGACGGCTTGAGCCAGCCGCTGACCGGATTCGAGAACCACCGCGGCGGGACGGTTCTGGGCTCCGATGCCCGCCCACTGGCCGCCGTGGTCAAGGGTGCGGGAAACCGCCTCGGCGACGGGTTCGACGGCGCAGTGCAGGGCAGCGTCTACGCCACGTATCTGCACGGGCCCTGCCTGGCCCGTAACCCCGAACTGGCCGACCTTCTGTTGTCGAAAGTGGTCGGCAAACTGCCGCCGCTGGATCTGCCCGAGGTGGACCAGTTGCGGCGGGAGCGGTTGGCGGCCCCGCGCCGGGTCTGACCCAGATCTCAAACGCCGAGATTGCATTCACGCAGACAACCTGCGAGTGCGGTGCTGCGTGGGTGCAATCTCACCGCGCCACCCGCGTGCGCGCAATGCCTCCCCGACCCGCGCGATGACCTCGTGGGGACGGTCCTCTTTGATCACCCGCACCGCATCCCAACCCAATCCGGCCACCATTCTGGACCGGCGCTGATCCCATACGTAGCGGCGGCGATCCGTACGGTGCTGATCGCCGTCGTACTCGGCGGCGACCTTGAACTCCTCCCAGCCCATGTCCAGTACTGCCAGATTGCCGCGGTGATCCATCAGTGGGATCTGCGTGGTCGGGCAGGGAAAGCCTGCGTCGATCAGCAGGAGACGCAGCCAGGTCTCGCGCGGCGAGGCAGCCCCTCCATCGATGAGGGGCAGGGCACTACGGAGCCTGCGGATGCCCCGCGCGCCGGAGTGATCCTCAGCCAGTCGCGTCACGGCTTCGGTAGAGAATGGGGTGGCCCGCATCAGTGCATCGAGGCGTGGGGGGGCGCGCCCGCGGGGGAGGGGGAGAGCGAGGGCGGCGGCGGTAC
>CAZRFC010000096.1:5308-12566 GCA_964598975.1 uncultured Mycobacterium sp.
TTGGGGGGGGCCCGAATCTTTGCCTCGTGGCGCGGGCCCGCGGGGTCCCGGGACAGGGGGCGACCGAGGTCGAAAGCGGTCCGGGTCGGGGTGGTGACGGGTATGCCGGCCACGCGGGTGATCTCCCCGGGCCGCAGCGTCTCGTTGCGGACACGCAGGGCTGCCGGTGGGCGGGGGCAGGTCCAGATGAGTTCGACGGCTTCGTCCGCGTCGACCCACTGAGCGCCGTGCAGGGCGGCCGCCGCAGCACCCGCAACCACTGCGCGACGGCGCGACCACAGCCAGGCGGCGACAGTGTGATCACGCAGCGAGAGGTCGGCGCCTCGGGGCGCGTACACGTCGGGCAGCAGACGATGACACCGGCTCAGTTGGTGGCGGGTGAGGATGCCGGACTCCAAGGCTTCGCTGCCGATGACGACCTTGCTCATACCGGGCAGCATGACGGGCGCCCCCGACAAGCTCAGTGATGCGCGTCGAGATTGCACTCACGCAGACAAACCAGGGTGATTCCATGCGTAGATGCAATCTCGGCGTGTAAGCGGGGAGCTGAAGCGGGCGGGCCGCGGCTAGACCATCGCGCGGCGCCCGGACAGGGCCCGGCCGAGAGTCAACTCGTCGGCGAACTCCAGATCGCCGCCCATCGGCAGACCCGATGCGATCCGGCTGACGGTCAGGCCCGGGATGTCCCGCAGGATGCGGACCAGGTAGGTCGCGGTGGCTTCACCCTCGGTGTTGGGGTCGGTGGCGATGATCACCTCGGTGATGTCCACACCGTCCACCCGCTCGCCAATCCTGTTGAGCAGCTGACGGATTCGCAGTTGATCCGGCCCGACCCCGGACAGCGGATCCAGCGCCCCGCCGAGCACGTGATAGCGGCCGCGGAACTCGCGGGTGCGTTCGACCGCCTGGACATCCTTGGGCTCCTCCACGACGCACACCAGGGTGCCGTCCCGGCGGGCGTCGCTGCAGATACGGCAGCGCTCGGCGTCGGAGACGTTGCCGCACACTTCGCAGAACTGGACCCCGTCGCGGATTCGGGCCAGTACCGCGGTGAGCCTGTCGATATCGGGCGGCTCGACAGAGATGAGGTGGAAGGCGATCCGCTGAGCGCTCTTGGGCCCGATGCCCGGCAGCTTGCCGAGCTCGTCGATCAGATCCTGGACGGGCCCCTCGAACAACTCAGAACCCCGGCATCTGCTGCCCGGGCTGCTGCTGTCCGGCGGCGGCCAGCGGACCGAGGATTTCCTTGACGGTCTCCCGCATGTTCTGGGCGGCGTTGGTCAGCGCACCGACGACCAGGTCCTGCAGCGTGTCGACGTCGTCGGGGTTGACCACCTGCGGGTCGATCCGGATGCCGAGGATCTCGCCGCTTCCGTTGAGCGTGACCTCCACCAAACCGCCGCCGGCCTGGCCGCTCACCGTCGTCGCGGCGATCTGCTGCTGGGCTTCCATCAGCTTGTGCTGCATCTGGTGGGCCTGCACGAGTGCCGCCTGCAGTTGCTGCAGACCTTGGGCCGCCTCGGGGGAAAGCTGCGGCTGGGGGACCTGCAAGCCGAAAGCTCCCAGATCGCCGGGGTCACCGGGTTGCATGACGGTCTCCTTGCGTTGTGGTCTCAAGTTCGTTGCAGCCTGGTGTTTCAGACCGCCGGTGACTTTCAAGCCTAGACCGCCTGGGATTACCGTGACGTCCGTGCTGAAGTTCGCTACCCATCGTGTCGTGGCTGCGGCCTGCTCCGGAATGGCGCTCGTCGCATCGTCGCTGGCAGCGCCGGTGACCCACGCCGCGCCGGGCAGCGTCGCCGGCATGATCGTCTTCCTCGATCCCGGCCACAACGGCGCCAACGACGGCTCGATCACTCGCCAGGTGAGCAACGGGCGCGGCGGCACCAAGGACTGCCAGACCTCCGGCACCAACACCGAAGCCGGCTACCCCGAGCACACTTTCACCTGGGACACCACCCTGCGGATTCGCCAGGCTCTGACCGCCCTCGGGGTGCGCACCGCGATGTCGCGGGGCAACGACGATCAGGTGGGACCGTGTGTGGACGAGCGCGCCGCGATGGCGAACGCGCTGCAGCCAAACGCCGTCGTCTCCATCCACGGCGACGGGGGTCCGGCCACTGGGCGCGGGTTCCACATTCTGTACTCCAGCCCGCCGCTGAACACCGCCCAGGCCGGCCCATCGGTGCAGTTCGCCCGCATGATGCGTGATCAGTTGGCCGCCTCGGGCATCCCGCCGGCCACCTATATCGGCACCGGCGGCCTGAACGGGCGGGCCGACATCGCCGGACTGAACCTGGCCCAGTACCCCTCCATCCTGGTGGAGCTGGGGAACATGAAGAATCCGGTGGACTCCACCCTGATGTCGAGCCCGGAGGGCCGGCAGAAGTACGCCGATGCCGTTGTCAAGGGCGTGGTCGCGTTCCTGCAGACCCAACCGCCCCGCACCAGCTAGCGGACCAGACCTACCCCTCGACCTCTTTTTTGAGGTTCGCCAACACCTCGGCCTGGATTTTCTTCAATCCCAGCGGGGCGAACGTCTTCTCGAAAAAGCCCTTGATCCCACCGGCTCCGTTCCAGGTGGTCTTGACGGTGACGCTGCATCCCGGCCCGGCGGGGGCGACGGTCCAGTTGGTCAGAAGCGACGAGTTGGCGTCCTTCTCGATGACGGTGCGCCCGGCGACGTCGACGGCCGCCTCCACCCACCGTGACCGCGACTTGGTGGCCTGCAATTTCCAGGCCGCAACGGTGCCCTGTCCCTGACCGCCCTGAAGCACCCGGTACTCGCTGTAGTGGGGCGAGAGGATCTTCGGGCGCACCGTTGCGTAGTCGGCGACCGCGGCGAGAACCGTGGCCGGCTCGGCGTCGATCAGGATGGTGCTGGAAGCGCTGACCTGTCCCATGAGGCCTCCTCGGCATCGACTGCGGATTCGTGGGTAAGCGTAGCCATGTGACCGGAGGCGAAGCGTGGGCCGCTCACCGCCAGGGGGTGCAGCGGCTACTGGAGAGTTATCGCGCCATCGGGCCGGGTCCTGTCCGGCTTGCCAAGCCGACCTCGAACCTGTTCCGCCACCGCGCCACACCCGACGGTCCGGGCTTGGACACCTCCGGGCTGACCGGCGTCATCGCGATCGATCCGAAGGCCCGCACCGCCGACGTCCAAGGCATGTGCAGCTACGAGACCTTGGTGGCCGCCACCCTGCGGCACGAGCTCTCACCCCTGGTCGTGCCGCAACTGAAGACCATCACCCTCGGCGGTGCGGTGGCCGGTCTGGGAATCGAGTCGGCGTCGTTCCGCAACGGCCTGCCGCACGAGTCCGTCTCGGAGATGGACATTCTCACCGGATCCGGCGAGATCGTCGCCGCCAGCCGCGACGAGCATGCCGATCTTTTCCGGTCCTTTCCGAATTCCTATGGCAGCCTAGGCTATTCGGTTCGGCTGCGGATCGAACTGGAACCGGTCAAGCCGTTCGTGGCGCTACGCCATCTGAGCTTTGGTCAGCTGCCGAAGCTGATGGACGCCATGCGCCGCATCATCGTCGACGGCAGCCACGCCGGTGTGCCCGTCGACTACCTCGACGGCGTGGTGTTCAGCGCGAACGAGGGCTATCTGTGCCTCGGCACCCGGACCGCCACGGCCGGTCCGGTCAGCGACTACACCGGCCAAGCAATCTACTACCGGTCGATTCGGCAGCGCACCGAAGACCGGCTCAGCATCAACGACTATCTGTGGCGCTGGGATACCGACTGGTTCTGGTGCTCGCGCGGCCTCGGAGCCCAGAACCCCCTGATCCGGCGGGTGTGGCCGCGCCGGTTCCGGCGCAGCAGCGTCTACTGGAAGTTGATCGGTTACGACCGCCGGTTCGGCATCACCGACCGAATCGAGGCGCGGCACGGCCGGTCGCCCCGGGAACGCGTTGTCCAGGACGTCGAGGTGCCCGCCGAACGGTGCGCGGAGTTCCTCGACTGGTTCCTCGCCGAGGTGCCCATCACACCGGTGTGGCTGTGCCCGCTGCGATTGCGGGACCCGGAAGGCTGGCCGCTGTATCCGCTGCGGGCCGGGCAGACCTACGTCAACGTTGGGTTCTGGTCATCGGTGCCGGCCGGGCCCGAGCCAGGCTGGACCAACCGGCGAATCGAACAGCAGGTCAGCGCCCTGGGCGGCCACAAGTCGCTGTATTCGGACGCCTTTTACGGCCGCGAGGAGTTTGAACGCCTCTACGGCGGCGAAACCTACAAGGCCGTAAAGAAGCGCTACGACACCGACAGGCGTCTGCTGGACCTCTATGCAAAGGCGGTGAAACGGCAGTGACGACGAAAACGCAGACGACCACCCTGCCCGACAGGCTCAGCCTGGCCGGGATCATGGAGCAGTTCGCGGTCGGCGGGCGGCTGCCGCTTCGGTTCGCCGCCTACGACGGCAGCATCGCCGGGCCACCCGATGCCCGGCTGGGGGTGAACCTGCTCACGCCGCGCGGCACCACCTACCTGGCCACCGCCCCCGGCGATCTGGGCTTCGCGAGGGCTTACATCTCCGGCGATCTGGAGATCTCCGGCGTGCACCCCGGCGACCCCTACGAACTGCTCAGGGCGCTCGCCACCGCGGACCTGCGTCGCCCACCGGCACGGGCCATGATCGACATCATCCGCGCGCTCGGGTTTGAGCACCTCAAGCGAATCGCACCGCCACCGCAGGAGGCGATGCCACGCTGGCGCCGGGTGGCCGAAGGGTTGCGGCACAGCCGAAGTCGGGACGCCGGGGCCATCCGCCACCACTACGACGTGTCGAACAGGTTTTACGAATTGGTGCTGGGTTCGACGATGACCTACACCTGCGCCTGCTATCCCGCCGCCGGGGCCGGCCTGGATGAGGCACAGCGAAACAAGTACCGGCTGGTTTTCGAGAAGCTACGACTGCGGGCCGGGCACCGGCTCCTCGACGTGGGTTGCGGGTGGGGTGGCATGGTGCGTTACGCCGCCCGGCGCGGGGTGCGGGTGATCGGGGTGACGCTGTCCGGCGAGCAGGCGCACTGGGGTCAGCAGCATATCGACGAGGACGGATTGGCGGACCTGGCCGAGATCCGGCACGCCGATTACCGCGACGTCCGGGAAAGTGGGTTCGACGCGGTGTCCTCGATCGGGCTGACCGAGCACATCGGGGTGGCCAACTACCCGTCCTACTTCCGGTTCCTGCGCGCGAAACTGCGCACCGGTGGATTGCTGCTCAATCACTGCATCACCCGCCCCGACAACAGCCGGCCGGCACCCGCCGGGAACTTCATCGACCGCTACGTCTTCCCCGACGGGGAACTCACCGGTTCCGGACGGATCATCACCGAAGCCCAGAACGCCGGCCTGGAAGTGCTGCACGAAGAGAACCTGCGCCACCACTACGAACTGACACTGCGGGACTGGTGCTCGAATCTGGTGACCAACTGGGACGACGCAGTCGGCGAGGTGGGGCTGGCCACGGCCAAAGTGTGGGGACTGTACATGGCCGGTTCGCGGTGGGGTTTCGAGTCCAACGGCATTCAGCTGCACCAGTTTTTGGCCGCGAACACCGACCGCGCCGGCTGGGACGGCGGCTTGCCGCTGCGCCCGTGGTGGACGCCGTAGCGCTGCAGCCGCAGTCAGGCCAGGTGGTCGGAGAACCAGTCCCGCAGTCGTTTCCACGCGTTGGCGGCGGCTGACGGGTTGTAGCGCTTACCGGTGTCGTTGAAGAACGCGTGATCGGCGTCGGGCTCGGTGATCAGTTCGAATTTCAGGCCGGCCTTCTCAAGGCCTGCCCTGGCCGTCGGCTCGGAGGCGTTCACCCTGTCATCGAGGGCTCCGTAGAAGCCCAGTACCGCAGCCCCTTTCGAGCCGGCGAAATCCGGGTCGTCGGGCGCCGGCCCGTAGAACGGCACGGCCGCGGCCAGTCGCGGCTCCCCGGCCGCCAGCAGTTGCCAGGTCAGTCCGCCGCCGAAGCAGAAGCCGACCACGGCGAGCCTGCAATCGGGCACCCGCCGGCCCAGTTCGTCCAGGCCGCTGCGCAGGTCGGCGATCAACCGCTGGGGGTCGACCTTGGCCAGCACTGCGGTGGCCTGGGCCGGGTCGGAAAACCTTGCGGTACCGCCCTCCTCGGACAACAGGTCGATGGCCAGGGCGGAGTATCCGACGCCGGCGAGCCTGCCGGCCACGGAACGCACCCAGTCGTTGAGGCCCTTGTTCTCGTGGATGACCAGCACCGCGCCGCGGGGTTCCTTGGCCGCCGCCCACGCCCCCTGCAACTGCCCGCGCGGGCCGGCCCACCTGATGGGCTGGGTCGGAAGCGCGGTGTCCATGCCCGGCGCCGGGTCGGTCGGCGGTGCGGCGCCGCCGGTTTGGGTGGCGGGTTGAGCGGTGCTGGGTTCAGCGACCGGACGCTTGGACTCACAGGCGGCGATCAGGGTTGAGGCGGCGGTGGCACCGATCCCGAGCAGCGCCAGGCGGCGCAGCGCCTCCCGGCGGGAGAGCAGTCCGTCGACGTGGTCGGTGGCGATCTCTTCGGCGATATACCGCTGTAGCGGGGTCACCCTTGCCAGTATGCCGTTGAACTAGCCGTCGATGCGGCGGGCGCCCAGTTCCTTTTGCACCAACTCCAGCGCCTCTTCGTCCGGGTCCCGCCGGGGTGCCGCCTCGGAGTCGTCGTCATGGGCCTCGGCGATCATGTCGTCTTCTTCGGCGCGCTGGGTGTCGACCGGATCGGGTTGCGGCTCCGGTGGCGGCGGTTCGGCTGCGGGCACCGGGTTTCCCGAGCCGACCTCGCAGCGCAGCCGCCAGTTCACCCCGAGGGCGTCCTTGAGTGCATCGCGGATGATGTCGACGTTGCGCGGTTCGGTCAGCCGCTTCGCCAATGACGGCGCCGGATGGGCGATCACCAGGGTGTCGCCTTCGACTGCGCGCACCGTCGCGGCCTCGAAAAGCGCGTACAGAACCTTGTTCCTGTCGCGCACCTTTTCCCGAACGGTTGGCCACATCTGGCGGACGGCCGCTGCGTCGGGTTCGGCCAGGACCGCCGCCGCTGCGGGGGGAGGTTCAGCCACCGGCGCCGGTTGCGGCGCGGGCGCCGGGGGCGGCACAGGCGGTTCCTTCGGTTCGGGCTTCGGTGGCTGCGGCACGGCAGAAGCTGCTGGCGCGACCGGCGGGGTCGGCGTGTTTTCCGGCGCCGGGGCCGGCGCAGCAGCGGGCGGGGGCGGGGCCGGTACCGGCGGCGGGGGCGGCGCAGTGGCGGGCGGTG
>CAZRFC010000097.1:0-12245 GCA_964598975.1 uncultured Mycobacterium sp.
GACATGCCAAAGCCAGTTTGATCAGCGTGGAACCGGCCGGTCCGCGTTCCGACATGGCTACAGCGTACTGAGCCGCTCTGGCGGGAATCCGGCACGCCCGGACTGGGCCCGATTCGTCCGCGCGGGGGCAAAGAGTACCGACGAATTCTTACGCCCGAGTCACAAAACCGCAGTTCATGGTCGGGCCTGGACGGTTGTGCCAAAAAAGCTGTGATCGCACTGTTGCGCAAACGCGACCTGACCACCTACTTTAAGCACACAGTGCGACGCAGGTAACACTCGCTTCGCAATGTGGCGTAGATCGCACCGCGGCTACATCGGAGGGATATCGCCGCCAGAAAGGCGGCTTTAACGAAGGGATCGCCCGTGTCGGGGACTCGGCCCGCTGCCCGTAGGACTAGCACAGCATCCATCCACAGTTCACTTCAAGTCGCGAACGAGGCTCGCATCGCCTGGGTCTCCAAAGCGTTGTGTAGATCGGCCGATCCCGACCAGTTGTTCGTGCGGGGTGCCGCGCAGCGCAAAGCCGCGGTCATCTGCCGGCACTGCCCGGTCATCACCGAATGTGGTGCCGACGCGCTCGACAACCGGGTCGAGTTCGGCGTCTGGGGCGGGATGACGGAGCGTCAGCGCCGGGCACTGCTCAAGCAGCACCCCGAGGTCTCCTCGTGGGCGGAGTTCTTCGCCGCCCGTCAGCATCGCAGCGTCTGCTGAGGCTGACTAGCCCCGTCTCCTAAGTTTCGCCGGTGATCTGATCGGCGATGGCCTGCAACGCGTTCATGTCGGAAACGTCGAACGGCAGCGAGGGCACCCCCACCACCCGCACGTGCGGGTTGGCGCCGGTGAACCGGGACAGCAGTCGGATCTCCCGCTTCGCGGTCTGACCGCGGTCGGCGTGGATACGCAGTACCGCCGCAGTAAGCGCGTTCCCCTCGCCCACAGGCGCGTCCTGGGTTGCAGCCTCGAGATCGACCGCGCCGTCGATCGCGCGTTCCACCGTCAAATCGCACAGCATCGGGTGGGTGCGGTTGAGGATCAGTCCGGCCAGGGGCATCCCCTCCTCGGACAGTCGGTCGACGAAGAACGTCGCCTCCCGCAGTGCGTCGGGTTCGGCGGCCGAGACCACCACGAACTGGGTCCCGCGGCGCTTGAGCAACTCGTAGGTGCGGTCGGCCTTCTCTCTGAAGCCGCCGAAGGTCCGGTCCAGCGACTGGACGAAATTGGCTGCGTCGGAGAGCATCTGGGAACCGACGATGGTGGACAGCGCCTTCATCGCCAGGCTCATCGCCCCGGTCACCAGTCTCCCGAAGCCACGGCCCGGGCCCAGGAACAGCTTCCACAACCGGCTATCCATAAAACTGCCCAGTCGTTTCGGGGCGTCGAGGAAGTCCAGCGCATTGCGCGACGGCGGGGTGTCGACCACCACGAGATCCCAGCGGTCGCGGGAGAGCAATTGGCCGAGTTTCTCCATGGCCATGTACTCCTGCGTGCCGGCCAGCGAGGTGGCGACCGTCTGGTAGAACTTGTTCTCCAAAATCGCCTGCGCGCGTTCGGGATCGGAATACTCCAACACCATCTCGTCGAAGGTGCGGCGCATGTCCAGCATCATCGCGTGCAATTCCCCGGTGACGTCATCGCCCAGCGGTACCTGCTGGGGTTCGTTGCCGAGTTCCCTGATGCCCAGCGCTTGGGCCAGTCGTTTGGCGGGGTCGATGGTCAGCACCACCACACTGCGGCCGTATTCCGCAGCGCGCAGGGCCATCGCTGCCGCGGTGGTGGTCTTGCCCACTCCGCCGGCACCGCAGCAGACCACCACCCGGTTGGACCTGTCGGTCAGGATGGACTTCATGTCCAGGGTCTGGGGTGCCCCACTCATCGACTCACCGCTTCCTTTGCGCTGCGCTCATCGGACGCCTTGCTGGGCAAGGATTTCCGCGAGTTCATACAGGCTGCCCAGATCCACACCGTCGGCGACGGTGGGCAGTTCCAACTTCGGCACGTGCAGCTTCTCCAGTTCCAGCGCGCTCTCCGAACGGGCCCGGATCCGGCTGGCGTGCTCGATGCTCTCGGTGAGCAAGCCGGCGAACTCGGAGTCAGGCAAGGAGATTCCGGCTCGAGACAGCCCGGCCCGAACCGCTTCGGCGTCGATGTCGCCGTCGGCCGCCCGGGCCAGCGCGTCAGCCGGCAGGTAGGCGGGGATGTTGCGGTTGGCGATCACGCTGCCGATCGGCAGGTCGAGTTGCTCGAGTTCCTCGATCGCCTCGATGGTCTCCTGGACCGGAAGGGCCTCCAGCAGTGTCACCAGATGAATCGCGGTCTGCTCGGAATGCAGCAACCGGACCACGCCCTCGGACTGACCGTGCACCGGGCCGCCCTTGGCGATATCAGCCAGCGCCTTGGTGACATCCAGGAAGCGCGAGATTCGGCCGGTGGGCGGTGAGTCGACGACGATGGCGTCGTACACCGGTCGCTTGTTGGCGTCCAGACGCACCGCGGCCTCTTTGATCTTGCCGGTGAGCAGCACATCCCGCAGTCCGGGGGCGATGGTCGTCGCGAACTCGATGGCCCCCACCCGACGCATCGCCCGACCTGCCAGGCCGAGGTTGTAGAACATGTCGAGGTACTCCAGGAAGGCGGCCTCAAGGTCGATAGCCAGTGCGTTCACATGCCCACCCGCGTCCGCGGTGGCGACCTTGACCTCCTGGTAGGGCAGTGGCGGAACGTCGAACAGCTGCGCAATACCTTGGCGCCCTTCCACTTCCGCCAAGAGCACGCGGCGGCCACCGGCGGCCAGCGTCAGCGCCAGTGCCGCGGCAACAGTGGTCTTGCCCGTCCCTCCTTTGCCCGTGACGAAATGCAGTCGGGCCTGGGTCAGGCGGTCGGGCCAGCCAATTTCGCTGCCGTCGCTCGGGTTGGTCGCCACCACTGCATGCTATCCAAGCGTTCCGGGGGTTCCGGGGGAATAGCTCTGCTGGAGAAATCGCCGAGAGGTTAGGCTTCGGCGGTGAGCCAACCAAGCGCGAGCCAACCGACCACCTGGGAGTACGCGACGGTGCCGTTGCTGACTCATGCCACCAAGCAGATCCTGGACCAATGGGGCGCCGACGGCTGGGAACTGGTCTCGGTGCTGCCCGGCCCGACCGGCGAGCAGCACGTCGCCTACCTGAAGAGGCCCAAGTGAGCGGTGCCGGCGGGCAGGAGCGCAGCGACTCGGGGCGAATCTCCGCCCGGCTCGAGGAACTGGGCATCACGCTGCCGGCGGCGGCCGCCCCACTGGCGGCCTACGTCCCGGCCGTTCGCACCGGAAGCCTCGTCTACACCTCGGGGCAGCTTCCACTCGAAGGCGGAAAGCCGACCCATTTCGGCAAGGTCGGCGCCGAGGTGACCCCCGAGGACGGTAAGGCGGCTGCCCGGACCTGCGCGCTCAACGCACTGGCCGCCATCCACGCCCTGGTTGGGATCGACTCCGTCGTCCGCATCGTCAAGCTCGTCGGGTTCGTCGCCTCCGCTCCCGGTTTCACCGGCCAGCCCGGCGTGGTGAACGGTGCCTCGGAGTTCCTCGGGGAGGTGTTCGGCGAGGCCGGAGCGCACGCCCGTTCTGCGGTCGGGGTGGCGGAGCTGCCACTGGGTGTCCCGGTGGAAGTCGAACTCATCGTCGAGGTGGCCTAAGCCCCCCGCCGGCCGATGACCCTCCATCGAGTCTGCGTACAGATCGCGACTTCGTCTGGAATCACGATCTGGGCGCAGGCTCGATGACCGCGCGGATGACCCATCCGGCATACGGCGTTCTGCGGCCGGTCACCGAGTCGGCCTCGGTGCTGCTGTGCAACAACCCCGGCCCGCTCACGCTGGAGGGCACCAACACCTGGGTGTTGCGTGCCCCGGGTAGCTCCGAACTGGTGGTGGTGGATCCCGGTCCGGACGATGACGAGCACATCGGCCGACTGGCCGGACTTGAGGGGATTATCGGGGCGCGGATCGCCTTCGTGCTGATCAGCCATCGGCACGGCGATCACACCGACGGAATCGACAAACTCGTCGACGCCACCGGCGCGACCGTGCGGTCGATCGGCAGCGGATTCCTGCGCGGGCCCGGCGGCCATCTGCGGGACGGAGAGGTGATCGAGGCCGGCGGCCTGCGGATCGGGGTGCTGGCCACTCCCGGCCACACCTCGGACTCGCTCAGCTTCGTCCTCGACGACGCCGTGCTCACCGCAGACACGGTGCTCGGACGGGGCACCACCGTCATCGACTCCGACGACGGCAGCCTGGCCGATTACCTGGAGTCGCTGCGGCGACTGCGGGCGCTGGGCCCGCGCCGGGTCCTGCCCGGCCACGGACCGGAACTTGACGACCTTGCCGCGGTCACCGAGATGTACCTGGCACACCGCGAGGAGCGCCTGGAACAGGTACGTCAGGCACTGCGGAAACTGGGCGATGACGCCACCCCTCGGCAGGTGGTCGAGCTGGTCTATGCCGACGTCGACGAGAAGTTGTGGGACGCTGCCGAATCCTCGGTCCGCGCGCAGCTGAACTTTCTGCGGGAAAGCTAGCGGGCGCGCCTGGCCAGGCGCTCGGAGTCGCAGATCAGCACGCTCTTGCCCTCCAGCCGGATCCAGCCGCGATGGGCGAAATCGGCGAGCGCCTTGTTGACGGTCTCCCGGGACGCCCCGACGAGCTGGGCGATCTCCTCCTGGGTGAGGTCATGGGTGACCCGCATGGCGCCGCCCTCCTGGGTGCCGAAGCGCTGCGCCAGTTGCAGCAGCTGCTTGGCCACCCGGCCCGGCACGTCGGTGAAGATCAGGTCGGCGAGGTTGTTGTTGGTGCGACGCAGCCGCCGTGCCAGGACGCGCAGCAGTTGCTCGGCGATCTCAGGGCGGTCGGCGATCCACGCTTTCAGCGCGTCGCGGTCCATCGACACCGCCCGCACCTCGGTGATGGTCGTGGCGCTGGACGTCCGCGGACCCGGGTCGAAGATCGACAGCTCGCCGAACATGTCGGACGGACCCATGATCGTCAGCAGGTTCTCGCGGCCATCGGGTGAACGACGGCCGATCTTCACCTTGCCGGACATGATGATGTAAAGCCGGTCACCGGGTTCGCCCTCGTTGAACACGGTGTGCCCGCGCGGGAAGTCAACCGGCTGCAGCTGCTTGGTCAGGGCGGAAACCGCGGTGGGATCCACCCCTTGGAAGATTCCGGCCCTGGCCAGGATCTCGTCCACGTCGGCCCCTCTTTAGCTCATCGGTGACTTTGAACGCGCGCAGGTCTTCCGAGCCTAATGCTTAGTCAGTCTCGGCGACGTGCCCACGCTACACAGAATCGGCCTAGCCCGAAGGCTGAAACACGGGATTCGGCCGGGTGGGCAGCCCGGGCTCGTCGATCATCAGCAACGGATCGAGCCGGTTTACCGGTTTGGCGGTGGACAATTCGCCCACACTCCGTTCGGCGGCTTTCCGGCCTGCAGTGCGCGCCGCCCGGTCCAGCCGGGCTACCAGTCGCGCGCCCGAGAGGTGGTCGCCGTGCAACAAGGTCTCGAATCGCTGCAATCCGACCGTGAACAACATCAGCAGCACGGGAAAGCTGACGGCCACCAACCAGGACATAGCGGGGAAGTTAACCGGCGCAACGTCTCATCGGGGTCACGAATTGCCACCGTTTGGTCGGCGGTCAGTACCCTGGCAGCGTGACGGCGGGTGCTGGCAGGACGCAGGCCAGGAAGACACCGAAAACCAACTCCAAGTGGAGTGCCGAAACCCCACTCGGCCTGGTCCGCCGGGCTCGCCGGATGAACCGGACGCTGGCGATCGCCTTCCCGCACGTGTATTGCGAACTCGATTTCACCAACCCGCTGGAACTGACCGTCGCCACCATCCTGTCGGCACAGAGCACCGATAAGCGGGTCAACCTGACCACGCCCGCGTTGTTCGCCAGGTACCGCACCGCGGCCGACTACGCGCAGGCCGACCGCGCCGAACTCGAGGAACTGATCCGGCCGACCGGCTTCTACCGCAACAAGGCCAATTCGCTGATCCGGCTGGGCCAGGAACTCGAGGAACGGTTCAGCGGTGAGGTGCCCGGCACCATCGAGGAACTGGTTAGCCTGCCGGGAGTCGGTCGCAAGACCGCAAACGTCATCTTGGGCAACGCTTTCGACGTCCCCGGCATCACCGTCGACACCCACTTCGGACGATTGGTGCGCCGCTGGGGGTGGACCACCGAGACCGATCCGGTGAAGGTGGAGCATGCCGTCGGCGCTCTCGTCGAGCGTAGCCAGTGGACTCTGCTGAGTCACCGGGTCATCTTCCACGGCCGACGGGTCTGCCATGCCCGCAAGCCCGCCTGCGGGGTGTGTGTCCTGGCCAAGGACTGCCCGTCCTACGGGATCGGACCCACCGACCCGCTGCTGGCGGCCGAACTGGTCAAGGGGCCGGAGACCGAACACCTGCTGGCGTTGGCGGGGCTTTAGACCGATGCGTACTTCGACCCGCTGGACGTTGGCGGTGCTCGCCATCCTCGCCGCGCTCGCCGTCGCGCTCACCCTGGAAGTGACCGACAGTCCTACCCGGCCGAATGCGGCGACGGCTCCCGAGCAGCGCACGCACCGCGACGCCGACACCCCCGAGGCGCTGGCCGGGCCGCGGCAGCGCGCCGGCCTGCCGCCATGTCCGATCGGCGGGCCCGGCCCCGGCCCGGAGAAACTGCGGGACGTGGTGGTGGAGTGCGCGGCCGACGGTTCCGACGTCGACGTGGCCAGGGCCGTGGCGGACCGCACGGTCGTTCTCAACCTGTGGGCCTACTGGTGCGGACCCTGCGCCGAGGAATTGCCCGCACTGCAGGAGTACCAGCGCCGAGTCGGTGATTCGGTGGAGGTCGTCACCGTGCATCAGGACGAGAACGAGACGGCGGCACTGATCCGGATGTCCGAACTCGGCGTCCGCCTACCGGTGTTGCAGGACGGACGACGCAGCATCGCCGCTGCTCTCGGGGTTCCCAACGTCATGCCCGCCACCGTCGTGCTGCGCCGGGACGGTAGCGTTGCCCGGGTGCTGCCGCAGCCATTCACCAGCGCCGATGAGGTCGCCGCCGCGGTGGATGCGGTTCTGCGGTGAGCCAGGCCGACCCGCTTCGCCCGCAGGCCCGGCCGCCCTGGCTGGCCCCCCTCCTGGACAACCTCGAGTTGGTTCCGGAGGCCTACCGGCGACGGGTACCGCCGGAGATTCTCGCCGCGTTGGCCGGCGCCGGCGCGCAATCCTCTCGGGAGGCCGCGGTGCTCGTGCTGTTCTCCGGACCGCATGCCCACCACCCGCCCGGGCAGGTTCCCGATGACGCGGACCTGCTGCTCACGGTCCGGGCCGGCACCCTGCGACACCACGCGGGCCAGGCCGCCTTTCCGGGCGGTGCCGCCGACCCGGGCGATCCGGGGCCGGTCCACACCGCACTGCGCGAGGCCAACGAAGAGACCGGGGTCGATCCGGGCCGGCTGCATCCGCTGGCAACGCTGGACCGGATCTTCATCCCGCCATCGGGGTTTCACGTCGTCCCGGTGCTCGCCTACTCGCCCGACCCCGGCCCCGTCACGGTGGTCGACGAGTCCGAGACCGCGGCGGTCGCCCGGGTCCCGTTGCGGGCTTTCATCAACCCGCAGAATCGGCTGATGGTGTGCCGCACCGGCCTGGAGCGCCGCTATGCCGGGCCGGCGTTCCTGCTGAACGAGATGTTGGTGTGGGGCTTCACCGGTCACGTAATCTCGGCAATGCTCGACGCGGCCGGTTGGGCGCAACCGTGGGACACCGACGACGTGCGAGAGTTGGACGACGCGATGGCGCTTGTCGGCGACCTCGCCGATCGCAGTGCCGATGCAAGCAGTACCGATATCAGCAGTACCGATAACAGCGAGGAGCCGGTGTGACGAGTTCGCAATGGCTGGACATCGCCATCATCGGTGTAGCGCTGATCGCGGCGATCTCCGGATGGCGGTCGGGCGCGCTGGGCTCGTTGATGTCGTTCATCGGGGTGATTCTCGGAGCCATCGCCGGCGTGATGCTCGCGCCGCACGTTGTTGGCCTCGTTCAATCTCCGCGCGCGAAGCTGTTCGCCGCGCTCTTCCTGATCTTGGCACTGGTGGTCGTCGGCGAGGTGGCCGGCGTCGTGCTCGGCCGCGCGGTCCGCGGATCGATTCGCAGCGGCCCGGTCCGAGTGGTCGACTCGCTGGTCGGCGTCGCTCTGCAACTCGTGGTCGTGCTGGTCGCGGCCTGGCTGCTGGGCAGCCCGCTGACCACATCCAACCAGACGAATCTGGCTGGGGCCGCTAAGGGTTCGAAGATCATCTCCGAAGTGGACAAGTACGCACCCGAATGGCTGCGGGCGGTGCCCAAGCGAATGTCGGCGCTGTTGAGCACTTCCGGCCTGCCCGATGTCTTGGAGCCGCTGCGCACCCCGGCCCCGACCGTCGACGCCCCCGACGCCTCGCTGGCCGACAGCCTAGTGGTCGGTAAGTCTCGGGCGAGCGTGGTGAAGATCCGCGGGGTGGCGACGGCCTGCCAGAAGGTCTTGGAGGGAACCGGTTTCGTCATCGCGCCGAACCGGGTGATGTCCAACGCGCACGTGGTGGCCGGCTCCGACAGCGTGACCGTCGAAGCCGAGGACGGTAAGAAGTACGACGCCATCGTGGTGTCCTACGACCCCAACGCCGACATTTCGATCCTCGACGTCCCCAACCTGCCCTTGCAGCCCCTGCAGTTCGCCGAGGAACCGGCCAAGACCGGAACCGACGCCGTGGTGCTCGGCTTCCCCGGCGGAGGGGAATTCGTGGCGACCCCGGCCCGGGTCCGCGAGATCATTGAACTGAGCGGACCCGACATCTATAAGACCACCACGGTCAACCGCGAGGTGTATACGATCCGCGGCCTTGTCCGCCAAGGCAATTCGGGCGGCCCGATGATCAACCGGTCGGGTCAGGTTATCGGTGTCGTGTTCGGGGCGGCGGTCGACGACAATGACACCGGCTTCGTCATGACCACCGATGAGGTATCGCGGCAATTGGCCAAGATCGGCAACACCGCCAAGGTGCCCACCGGCGCCTGCGTCAGCGGCTGAGGACCTTAGAAGTGAGAAACCGCTGCAGGTGTGCGTTGACTTCCGCGGGGGCCTCTTCGTGGGCGTAGTGCCCAACGCCTGCGTGCTCGACGAACTGCCCGCGGGGAGCGAACCGTCGGCTGCGCTCCACCGGATCGGCAAGCACATAGGGGTCGGCGCTGCCGCGCAGGTGCAGCAGGGGCAGATCCAGTTGGCGTTTCATCAACTTCATGAAACGCCGCCCCTCGCTGCGGGTCTGGCTGCGTACCGCCCAGCGCTGATACTCCAGCGCGGAGTGCGCCGCGGAGGGTATCTGAATGGCTTGCCGCAGATGCGGGATGGTCTCGGAGAAATCCTCGGATGCAATCCATTGAGCCGAAGAACGGGCAACAACCAGCGCCTGGAGTTCCTCGGCGTTGTTGCGGGTGAGTAGCCGTTCCGGCCAGCGGGGTACCTGATAGCGCAGCAGGCTGGGCAGCAGGGCGCGCCGCTGGTCGACGTTGACCATCACGGAGCGGCGCAGCGCGGCCGGGTGTGGCGAGCTGACCAGAGCAATGGCGTCCACGACCCGCGAGTGCAGCACTGCGGTGGCCCAGCACACCAGCCCGCCGTCGGCGTGACCGATCAGGGTGGCCGATGTATGTCCGAGAGCGCGGACCAGTCCCGCGGTGTCACCGGCAAGCGTCCAGCCGTCATAGCCGCGCGGAGGTTTGTCGCTGCCGCCGTATCCGCGCAGGTCGACGGCGATCACCCTGGCGCCGGACAGCCCGCGCAGCTGATGGCGCCAGGACCACCAGAACGAGGCGAAGCCGTGCAGCAGTATCACCAACGGTTTGGCGGTGGGGGGAGTGTCGTCATCGTTGGGCAGTGCTTCGACGCATTGGAACCGGATGCCGTTGGCGTGGACGTCGAGGTGGCGCCAGGGTCCCGCGATGCGGGTGACGGACGGATCCGGCAGAGTCATCACCAGCCCGACGGGTCGCCGCGCAACTGGTCCTCGGACTTGATAGGTAAGCCACTGTCGGCGTACACCGCCGCGGTCGGATCGTGCGCGGCGGGACCCGCGGCGGACGCCCCGGTGGCGGCCAACGGGGTAGCCGGCCGCGGTGCCGGTGCCGGTGCCGGGGCTGGGGCCGGCCCAGCGACCGGCGGTGCAGTCGCGGCCTCGACGGCGGGGCTCGCCGGATGGCTGGGGGGGCCGGTGAACTTCGTGAGGCCGGGAGTCAACGCTGCGGTCGTCTCCTTGACCGATTCGATGGTCTGTTGCGGACCCCTGATCCGCCGCACCTTCAAGTAGCCCAGGAGTGCGAACACCGCTGTGACCACCAGCATCAGGATGAAGACGATCAGGAAGGCGGCCCAGCGCCACAACCAGGTGTCGAGCAACTCGGCTAGGAAGAAGAACATGAAGAACGTGGAGTAGAGCAGCACCACCAGGGCCAGGATGAAGAAGACGCTGCCGGTGAGGCCCTTCTTCACATCACGGGTGATCTCGGCCTTGGCCAGTTCGACCTCGGCGCGCACCAGTGTCGACACCTGGGTGGTGGCGTCTCGGACCAATTCGCCAATCGATGGGTTGGCCGACAGCGCATGCGGATCTACCAGGGGAATCGAGGCGGCCGTGGACGGCACCCCGTTCTTGTGATCCCGATTGCTCACGGCAGTCCCTCCAGGGTCATAGGTCGGACCAGAGTCCCCGGGATCGATCGGTCGGACCAGAGTCCTCAGGGTCAGTGTTTCGCGTTCATGTTGCCACGTTGGCCACTCGGCCGGGGTACCCCCGGGCGTTGTTACGGAAGTTATAGAAGTGGCGTAGGTAGACTGGAGGTTCTGGTGTGACTTGGCGATGGAGGTCTCAGTGAGCAGCGCAACGCGTGTTCGACGGACGGCAGGGGCGCTGGTCCTGGCCGGTGCCGCACTGTTGCCGACGCCGGCTACCGCCGTCGCGGCGGACCCGGTGCCCATCGGTGGTGGGGCCGGGATCGTCGTCGACGGAGAGACCTTCTGCACGCTCACGACCGTTGGAAATGACCGCAGCGGTGCGCTGATCGGATTCACCTCGGCGCATTGCGGCGGTCCCGGCGCCCAGGTCGCCGCCGAGGGTGCCGAGGACCGCGGTGTCATCGGGACGATGGTGGCGGGTAACGACGGCCTCGACTACGCCGTCATCCGATTCGACCCGGCGAAGGTCGCACCGGTCTCGAACTGGAACGGCTTCGCCATCGACGGCATCGGTCCGGACCCGCTGTTCGGGCAGGTGGCCTGCAAGCTGGGCCGCACCACCGGCTACTCCTGCGGAGTGACGTGGGGTCCGGGTCAGGAACCCGGAACCATCGTCAACCAGGTCTGCGGACGGCCTGGCGACTCCGGCGCGCCGGTCACGGTCAACAACAAGCTCGTCGGGATGATCCACGGCGCCTTCACCGACGGACTGCCCACCTGTGTCATCAAATACATCCCGCTGCACACGCCGGCTATCACCATGTCGATGAACTCGATCCTTGCCGACCTGGCCGCCAAGGACCGCCCAGGCGCCGGGTTCGTGCCCGTCTCCGGTGGAGCCCCCGGGCCCGCCTGACCGTCAGTTGGCCTTGCTCGCCCGAATCGCCTCGAAGACACCCGGGTCGAGAAGTGTTGAGGTGTCGCCGAGAGGGCGGCCCTCGGCGACGTCACGCAGCAGGCGCCGCATGATCTTGCCGCTGCGGGTCTTCGGCAGTTCGGGAACGACGTGGATTTCGCGCGGCTTGGCGATGGGTGAGATCTCGCGGGCCACCTCGGCGCGCAACTCAGCAACCATGTCGCGGGTCGACAGATCCTCGTCGGCGCTCTCCTTGAGGATGACGAACGCGCAGATCGCCTGTCCGGTCTGTTCGTCGGAAGCGCCGACGACGGCGGCTTCGGCGACGCCGGCGTGGCCGACCAGAGCCGACTCCACCTCGGCGGTGGAGATCCGGTGCCCGGAGATGTTCATCACGTCGTCGATCCGGCCCAGCACCCAGACTTCACCGTCGCTGCCGTAGCGCGCGCCATCGCCGGCGAAGTACCAGCCTTGTTCGGCGAACCGCGACCAGTAGGTCTCGACGAAACGCTCATCGTCGCCCCAGATACCGCGCAGCATCGACGGCCACGGCTTGTCCAGCACCAGGTATCCGGTGACGTGCTCGCCG
>CAZRFC010000097.1:12255-12523 GCA_964598975.1 uncultured Mycobacterium sp.
CCGTTGTCGTCGACGATCTTGGCGGAGATTCCGGGCAGCGGCCGCATCGCCGAACCGGGCTTGCAGACCGTCACACCGGGTAGCGGGGCGATCATCGCCGCGCCGGTCTCGGTCTGCCACCACGTGTCGACGATCGGCGCCTTGTCGTCACCGAACACGAGGCGATACCAGCGCCAAGCCTCCGGGTTGATCGGCTCCCCGACCGAGCCCAGCAGTCGCAGGCGGGACAGATCATGATCGAACGCCAGGTCGCGGCCCCACTTCATGA
>CAZRFC010000098.1:0-12456 GCA_964598975.1 uncultured Mycobacterium sp.
CATAGCGGACCTTGGCCAGCACCGGGTACATCATGATCAGCAGGCCCAGGGCGAGCGGCAGCGAAATGCCGTCGATCTGAACCTTTTCCAGCGCAGCGTTCAGTCCGGGGATCCACCGGCCCAGCAGCAGTCCGGCGCCCATCGCGATGCCGATCCACACCGGTAGGAAGCGGTCCAGGGTGGAGAGCTTCGCGGCCGGCGCGGCCTTGTCGGCGGTCAGAGCGTCGGGCATGCTCACTGCCGGGACGCCTCGGTATCGCCGCAGCAGGCGGCCTCTTCGATCACCGGCAGCGTGCCGAAGAAGGTCTCGGAGTCGGCGAGCTTGGTGTAGACCTCCCAGCGCTCCCCGCCGGGCCCGGTGACCCACACCTTGTCTTGGGTGGCGAAGCAGCAGGTGGTGCCGATCTCCTCCTCGGTGAACATTCCTTCATTGGTCAGGCGGGCGATCTCGGCGTGCACCTGGTCGCTGGAGGCGACTTCCACCCCGAGATGGTTCAGGCTGCCGCCCTGGCCGGGGTTCTCCAGCAGAACCAGCTTCAGCGGCGGCTCGGCGATGGCGAAGTTGGCATAGCCCGGCTTGACCTTGGCCGGGGCAGTGTTGAATAGCTTGGAGTAGAAAGCGATGGCTTCGTCGATGTCATCGACGTTGAGTGCCAACTGGATTCGGGACATGGTGACTCCTCCTAGGGGCGTTGAAAATACTGTCGCTTGAGGTCAGCGTTTCGCGGCATCGGGTGCCAACTCCGCTATCAGGTCCTCGACGCGGGCCCTGATCTGGTCGCGGATCGGTCGCACCGACTCCACGCCCTTGCCTGCGGGGTCCTCGAGGACCCAGTCGCGGTAGCTCTTGCCAGGGAAGAATGGGCAGGTGTCTCCGCACCCCATGGTGATCACCACATCGGAGGCCTGCACCGCGTCGGTGGTGAGGATCTTCGGGCTCTGGTTGGCGATGTCGATGCCGACCTCGGCCATCGCCTCTACGGCGGCGGGGTTGATGGTGTCTGCTGGGGCGCTGCCGGCGGAGCGGACCTCGATGGCATCACCGGCCAGTGCCGAGAGGAACCCGGCGGCCATCTGGGAGCGACCGGCGTTGTGGATGCACACGAACAGCACGGACGGTTTGGTGTTCATCGGCAGGCCCTTTCACCGGATGTGGTTGCCGCTGCTGGAAATTCGGTGGTGTCGAGTGCAAGGACTGCCGACAGCCGTTGCAGTGCGTCGGGGATCACCCAGTAGTAGACCCAGGTGCCGCGCCGTTCACAGCCCAGTAGGCCCGCCTCACGCAGGGTCTTGAGGTGATGGGAGATCGTGGGCTGGGAGACCTCGAATGCGGGGGAGATGTCGCACACGCAACACTCGCCGCCCTCGTGGCTGGCGATCAGGCTAAGGATGCGTAGCCGCACCGGATCCGACAGCGCCTTGAACATCGCGGCCAACTCGCCGGCCCAGTCGGTGTTCAGTGGGTGGTGGGCCAACGGAGGGCAGCATGGCAACCCGTGGGTGGCGACGCGGTCCATCGACATACGTCTATATTGATAGTTATCGATGCAGCCGTCAACTGGGCGGCCCGACGGACGGAGGACCTATGGCGACCATCGCGGTTTTCGAACCCGCCCTGTGCTGTAACACCGGTGTGTGCGGTGAGGACGTCGATCAGAGTCTGGTCACGTTCACCGCCGACATGGCCTGGCTGCTCGAGCAGGGCGCGTCCATCACCCGCCACAATCTGGCCAACGACCCGATGGCCTTCGCTCACAACGAGGCCGTGAAGAGCTTTCTGGAAATCGCCGGATCCGCCGGTCTGCCACTGGTTCTGGTGGACGGCGTCACCGTGGCCACCGGCCGGTATCCCATGCGTGGAGAACTGGCCCACTGGGCGGGCCTGCAGACAGCTGCATCCGTGCCGGACGGGGCGATCACCCTCGGGCTTTCGCAGAGCGCTGAGTCGTCCTGCTGCGGTGACTCCGGCTGCTGCTGAAATGCACCCGTCTCCGCTGGAAAGCACAGCCCGACTGGAGGTTTCGCTGCCATGACATCGTCCGAGCTGAAATTTCTCACCGCTCCGCCGAGGTTCCTGTTCTTCACCGGCAAGGGCGGTGTCGGTAAGACCTCGATCGCCTGTGCGGCTGCCGTGGCGCTGGCCGCGTCGGGCAAGAAGGTGCTGTTGGTGTCAACCGACCCGGCCTCCAACGTCGGCCAGGTATTCGGCGTGGGCATCGGCAACACCATCACCGCGATCCCCGCAGTGGCCGGCCTGTCCGCACTGGAGATCGATCCCGACGCTGCGGCCGCGAACTACCGGGAACGCATCGTCGGGCCCGTGCGGGGGCTGCTGCCCGAGGCCGAGATCGCCGCCATCACCGAACAGCTTTCCGGTTCGTGTACCACCGAGGTGGCTTCCTTCGATGAGTTCACCGCCCTGCTCACCGAGACCGGGACTACCGACGGATTCGACCACATCCTGTTCGACACCGCCCCTACCGGGCACACCATCCGGCTACTGCAGCTGCCGGGTAACTGGACGGAATTCCTCGATCACGGCAAGGGCGACGCGTCGTGTTTGGGCCCGCTGGCCGGGCTGGACAAACAGAAGAGCATCTACGCCGCAGCGGTGGCGGCGCTGGCCGACCCGGAGCGCACCCGCCTGATCCTGGTGACCCGACTCACCCGCTCGGCGCTGCGTGAGATCGACCGCACCCATGCCGAACTCGCCGACCTCGGGATGAGCCGGCAGTACGTCGTCGTCAACGCTGTCATGCCCATGCCGGCCGGCGACACCGATCCGCTGGCGATCGCAGTGCGCGACCGCGAGCAAGCAGCACTGGCCGAGATGCCCGCGGCGCTGCGCACCCTTCCGCGGGACAGCATCGAACTCAAGGCCGACAACATGGTCGGCCTCGATGCCCTGCGGACGCTGTTCGACACCGGCCCCGTCGCCGATCCGGGCGACGCCCCGCCCACCGCGCCGTCGGCTGTTGCGCTGGCGCCGCTGAGAGATCTGGTCGATCAGATCGAACGCGGCGGGAAGGGCCTGGTGATGTGCATGGGTAAGGGGGGTGTCGGCAAGACCACCGTCGCCGCCGCCATCGCCGTTGCCCTGGCCGACCGCGGTCACGACGTCCACCTGAGCACCACCGACCCTGCCGCCCACCTGACCGAGACGCTGCAGGGCGGGGTCGAAGGGCTCCGCGTCTCCCGAATCGACCCGGCCGAGGCCAGCCAGGATTACCGCGACCGGGTTATGGCCAGCAAGGGAGCCAACCTCGACGACGCGGGCCGGGCCACCCTCGCCGAGGATCTTCGCTCACCGTGCACCGAGGAAGTCGCTGTCTTTCAGGCCTTCTCGAAGGTGATCCACGAGTCCCGCAGCACCTTCGTCGTCCTGGATACCGCTCCGACGGGACACACCCTGCTGTTGCTCGACGCGACCGGTTCCTACCACCGCGAAATCGCCCGGCAGATGGGGGACAGCGGGCGCTACACCACTCCATTGATGCGACTTCAGGATCCGGATTTGACCAAGGTCCTGTTGATCACCCTGGCCGAAACGACCCCGGTGCTAGAGGCTGCCGATCTGCAGAACGATCTCGAGCGTGCCGGCATCCACCCTTGGGCATGGGTCATCAACAACTCGGTGGCCGCCGCAGCCCCCACCGACCCTCTGCTGCGCCGACGCGCCTCGGCTGAGATCCCTCAGATCGACACCGTTCGAACGAAATTCGCCGACCGCTATGCCGTCATCCCGCTGCTTGCCACCGAGCCGGTCGGCATCCCGGCGCTGGAGGCGCTGACTGCTTCGGCCGTTCCGGACACCGTGTCGTCAGTCCGCTAGTTCGCGTTGCCGGCACCCGACCCCGGCGATGATCGCCCGCACGCCGTTGGTGAGTGGGGCGGTTCTCGGAGCGGCGTGGGGCGGTGCGTTCATCGCACGCGCCATCTCGGTCGTCATCGATGGTTCCCGATCCAAGGAGAACGCGGCAGGGTTGGCTATTGAAGCCGTTGTCGCCGCGCTGCTGCTGTTCTCATGACCGGATTCCAGGAGGACGATGCCGGCCGCCGATGTCGGGCGCGCGGTCGGTCAGTTGGTGAGCTGACGGTCGTGAGCCTCGTTCAGGACCGCGGTTGTGCGATTTCAGCGGTCGGCGGCGGTCCACCTGCGCACACTGAGGGAGCCACGTACGCCCGAGATCGGGGGAGTGGTCCGAGCGCTCGTGCCTAGCCGGGGATGCGGTATCGCAACGTCGGATCAACGGCGACCATATCGTCGTACAGAATCGCCATCCGGTCGATGTACCACAGCTTCGCTCCGGTGATCAGCACCATCCCGAGCAGGGTCGGCCAGATCTCGAATCTGGCGAGGCCCCAGATCAGGAACGGGAAACCGGTCAAGGAGACGAGGTTCAGCACGTTCGGCAGCGTCCGGTGGCGTTCAGGCACCGGAACCTGCTGGCGGTTGGTCCAGAAGCGCTCGCCCAGTACGCATTTGGAGATCCAGGCGTGGTCGTCTTTGGCGGGCCCGAAGGCACGGGGGTTGAACCAGATCCACCAGATCGCCAGCGCGATGAGGGCCAGGGACCAGTAACCCAACCACGCTCGGCTCCAGACCGCTGCGACAAGCAGCGGCAGGGTGGTGATGATGCGACTCCAGCCGCTCCACGGGTTGGCGTGGCGGGCCCAGCCGGCATCGTCGAGTCCGAAGGCGGATGCGATCCGATTCTCCACGGTCATGTTCTCGGTCCTCCTCCAAAGATGAGATCCATGAAGCTCTCGAAGGTCGCGGCGATGCTCATCGGCTGATCGGGATACAGGCCACTCCACATGGTCGCGAGTATGGCGGGGGAGAGCAGGAGCAGCGGTACGCGTTGCAGTGCGTCGCTGTCGATCTCGCCCCGCTCCTCTGCGCCCGTGGCCCACTGCCGGATCTGCTCGGCGACCGGATCGAGAACGCGCTCTCGGTAGATGGCCGCCACCTCCGGTGACTCCCGGCCTTCGGTCATAACGAGTCGGATGAGCCCCATCCAGGGCGAACCTTCGACGGTCGACAGCAGGGGGGTCACCACGCGGCTGAGGAAAGCGCGCAGTGACTCCCCCTCGTCTGGCTGGGCTGCTCTGAGGGCGGCCACTCTAGCGTCGAGAACGTCGCCGATGACACCGGCGAACAGCGCCTGTTTGTCGGCGAAGTGCCGGTAGACGGTTCCTTTGGCCACTCCGGCGCGGTCGGCGACCGCACTCACCGGAGTGGCGCGGTACCCCTTCTCGATGAATAGCTCTAGTGCGGCGCGCACCAGTGCCTGCCGGGTCTGGGCGGTCTTCTGCGGGCTTGGGCCGCGGCTGCGCCGACCGTCGATATCCGCCACGGGCACCTTTCTCCCTAAAAATGACCATACGGTCACAAAAGGTCTAACATGACCAGCGAGTCACTTTTGATCTTAGTGGGAGGTGCCCGATGGAGTCGGTGCTTATCGTGGGCGCGGGTCCCACCGGATTGGTGATGGCCCTGAGCCTGGCCCGGCGCGGTGTGCCGGTGCGAATAATCGACCGCAAGGACGGACCGACCAGGGAGTCCCGTGCCATGGGTTTGCATGCGCGGACGCTGGAGTTCTACCGCCAGTTCGGCTTCGCCGACGAGGTGGTGGAGCGAGGAGTTGTCGGCAGCACCATTCATTTCCGCGCGGGCGAACGCGATGTCGCCCGGCTGTCGCTGGCTGATATGGGCAAGGGCGTCAGTCCCTATCCCTTCATGCTCGCCTTCGCGCAGGACGAACACGAACGGTTTCTCCTGGAACGACTCGGCGACCTCGGTGTCAAGGTGGATTGGGACACGACCTTGATCGGGCTCACCGATCGAGGGGACTGTGTCCAGGCCACCACCGCCGCCGGCGAATCGACCGAGCAAGCGACCTACGCCTACGTCGTCGGGTGCGACGGGGGGCGCAGCAAGGTGCGGGAGCTACTCGGAATCGGTTTTCCGGGCGGATCCTCGGAAGGCCTTTTCTACGTGGCCGACGCCACCGTCACGGGAGCCGCAGGCGGCGACATCTACCTCGGATTTCGGGAAGAAGGCCTGGCCCTGAAGATTCCGGTGCGCTCCAGCGGAACCCAACGTCTCATCGGTGTCGTCCCGCCCGACCTCAACCAGAGGGAGGATATCGGTTTCGAGGACCTCCGAGCCCACATCGAACACCTTCTGGGGATCGAGGTCGGCGAGGTCAACTGGTTCTCCACCTACCACGTACAGCACCGGGTCGCCGAACGCTTCCGGTCCGGCCGGGTGTTCATCGCCGGCGACGCCGGCCACATTCACAGCCCGGCGGGCGGGCAGGGCATGAACACCGGAATCGGTGATGCGGTCAACCTCTCCTGGAAGATCGCCGAAGTCCTGCACGGTCGTGCAGACCAGCGCTTGTTGGAAACCTATGAGGCCGAGCGGATCCCGTTCGCGAAGTCGCTGATCGCCACGACCGACCGGGTCTTCCAGTTCCTTGTCGACGACGGTAAGGCGGCTCAGGTGGCACGTGTCCACCTGCTCCCGAGGATCGTCGGGACGTTGGCGAAGTTCGCCGCTCCGCGCAGGAAGATGTTCACGACGGTGTCCCAGGTCAAGATCTCCTACCGTGGCTGCGACTTAAATCGGGGCAAGGCCGGCGCTGTTCGCAGCGGTGACCGGCTGCCGTGGATCACCTCTGCGGAGGGCGACAACTTCGAACCGCTGCGCTCGCTGGCCTGGCAGTTGCACATCTACGGCGAAGCGTCCCCTGAATTCATCGCTGCAGCAGAACAACTCAATCTGCCGGTGTATCAATTCGGGTGGAACGAGGGCGCCGACGAGGCGGGGCTACGGCAAGGAGCCGCCTACCTTGTGCGGCCCGACGGCTATGTCGCCTTGGCGCTGGCGAATGCGGATGAAGCGGGTGAATTGAGCGCTTTCGTTCGGCGTTGGCAGCTCCGTCTCGGTGATAAGGGATAAAACCATGTCACGACGCTTCTTGTTCGACGCCCTCTACCGGCTGGGCAGGCCCGTCTGGGATACGCCGCCACCCGATGGGGGAGCGCCTCGTAAAGATGAACATGACTCATGTTCGACGCAAAGTGGTGTCGCGTGTCCACCCGTCGTCGCCGAATTCATGAGAGCTGGTTCATCTACTTAACAGTTAATCTTCTTAAATGTATGTTGACGCCGTGGGTGATCGCCTAGCGCTGGAGACCGGTGAGATGACGCTGAAAAATGTTGTTCTACAACGCGTCCTGCTGACGGCTACCGCCGTGGGGATGGTCGCGAGCACTGCCCTGTCGGCCTTCGACGGTATGGCGGCCGGTCCGGGAGGGGCCGTCGTCCCGCCGGGTTCCTTCTTCGCCATTTGGGGAGTCGTGATCATGGGTTGTCTCAGGGTGGCGGCCATGTCATGGCGATCCGACGGCGAAGCGATGGTAGCGGTGGTCGGCTGGCCGCTGATCGTCGCGCAGGCCGGGTTCTCGGTGTGGCTGTTCGTAGCCTCCGCCACCTCCGGGCCGGCCACAGTCGCGGTCTTCGCCGCGATACTGGCGGCTCTGCTGGTTGGCATGGCTCGGTTGCGGGGTGTCGCAGGCGGCCGGTGGACTGGTCTGGCTGCAGCGACGATCGGGCTTTATGCCGGATGGTCAAGTGCGGCAATCTGGTTGAACATCGTCACTACGTTGCCGGGAAGGCTCGGCGACTCATCGGCGGTTCAAGCCGGGTGCCTCCTCGGGGCCGCGATGACGGCCGCGGGCGTGCTGTGGCGGCTTCGTCCATCGTTGGCCTACGCCCTGGCAGTAGGGTGGGCGTTTCTCGGCGTCGCGATCGCGGCGTCCAACGCTGATGCGTGGCTGCCCCTGGCGGTTGCCGTGATTGGGCTTTGTGTTGTGATGCTGCTTGAGGTGGATGTCAGGCGGCGACGCGGGGTCAACCCGAGAGCGCGCTCGGCCACCCGAGGGGATTGAGAGTCCGAAAGGGATCCCCATCGCGCAAGTCCTGGAGGTCGGCGAGAACCTTTTCCAGCGCGGTTTGGGTCCGCTCCTTGACGGTGGCCTCCCATGTGACCGCGGATGTGCGAGCAGGCTTGGTGGTGCTGATGGGTGCGCCGAAACGCAGATACATGCGCTGGGGACGCGGGATGAGCGTCGGCCCCAGGCCCCGCATGAGCGGGATGTTGACCTCGGGTTGGCGCAGAACATGTTTGGTGAACAGGCGCCCGGCTCGCCCCCACGCGCTGTCCCGCTCGACAAGGGCGCGATAGACGTCGTCTCCGCCGACCAGCCCCACCGGGACGATGGGGTAGTCATGCGCGATGGCCAGCCGGGCAAAGCCGATCCGGCCTTCCCACAACAGCTTGTACTCCTCGCCTTTGAACTTTGGCATCTCCCGGCCGCCACCCGGAAACACCAGCAGGGTTTCGCTATGCCGCATCAACTCGGCACCGTTTTCCTGGTTGCCGACAACCGCGCCGGCTGCGGCGAGCAGATCCGCAGTGAGGCCGCGCTGGTCTGCTAATCCGCGATTGGCCAGACCTCGCACGCGTACGCCGAGTTCACGGTGAACGAAGTAGGGGGTCAACACTATCTCCGGCCAACCGGCCGTTGTGTGATTGCCGACGAGCAGGAACCGGCCGTCTCGAGGGAGGTTGTTCAACCCGTCGACGTATGGCTTGCACAGATCAACGACCGGATCCAGTCGGTCAGCCGCCGTGAAAATGGCCTTTCGCATCGACTGGACGCGTTTGGACTCATTGACCAGGTCGCCCATCTTCCATCCCATCTCTAGACGTAATGCCTCGATGGTAGCGACAAAGCTGACCAAATGACGAATATGGTCATTTTGTTCGTTCTGGTCGCTCCGTCCGGATATAGTCACTGCGTGACAACGTCGGCGGGTGAGCTGCCCGAACAGCATTCACTCAAGGCCGCTCGACTGCTGGACGCTGCAGGCGAACTTCTCATCGGCCGGGGCGCGAAAGGGTTCACCGTCGCCGACGTCGCCCAGCGCGCCCACGTCGGGAAGGGTACGGTCTACCTCTACTGGCCGACGAAGGAAGACCTTCTGGTGGGACTGATCGGCCGGGCGTTCCTCAGTCTCATTGACGACCTGATTCAAACCCTCACTGATGAGCCGGATCTCGCACGTCCGTCGCGGTTCTGCCCGTTGATGTTGCAGATCGCGACCAGCAAGCCGCTCGTCGCCGCGTTGCAGCGCCACGACGAGGATCTGCTCGGTGTGCTCACCCGAGATCCGAGGTCGGTTGCGTTTCACGAGGCGCTTGGGCCCGGGGCGGTGCTCGACGCCGTGCTGCCGGTATGGCGGCGTAATGGGTTGGCGCGCAATGATTGGGACCTCGCGGACCAGACCTTCGCTTTGCAGGGACTCATCACCGGCATCGCGATGTCGCTTATCGGGCCGGTTCCGGTTGCTCACGACGACCCGCTCGGGGTCCTCGGAAATGCGGTGACCGGCCTGTTGGGCCCGGAGCGCGCCAGCCAGAAACAGATCAGGAACACCGCCGCGGAGGTCGTCGAGTTCCTGCACCGAGGACGCGCCGCGGCCCTGCAGCTGATCGGTCCAACCCAAGTGCAAGGAACGCACCAGTGAAACAGTTGGTTTTCGTCGAGCCCGGGAAGTTGGAATGGCAGCAGACTCCCGATCCGGAACCGGGCCCGGGGCAAGCCGTCGTTCGGCCCCTCGCGGTCTCGCGCTGCGATCTGGATATCGCGATGGCCGCCTTCGGGCTGTTCCCCGGACCTTTTCCGGTGGGTCATGAGATCGCTGCCGAAGTCGTCGGGTTCGGCGCAGGGGTCAAACGCTTCAAGGCCGGGCAGCGGGTCGCCGTACCGTTCCAGGTCTCGTGCGGAACCTGCGCGCCCTGTCGCGAACGGCACTATTCCGCATGTGAACCCAATCAGGCGCGGGCCGGTGCAGCGTTCGGGTTCGGTGCGTCCGGCGGGGACCACGGCGGTGGCATGGCCGATCTGCTGCTGGTTCCCGATGCCGATCACATGCTGGCGCCCGCACCGGAGTCGATCAGCGATGTGGCACTGGCCACGACAACCGATAATCTGATCGACGCTTATCGCACCGTTGTCGACGGGCTGCGGGAGCGCCCCGGGGCTGAAGTGCTCATCGTCGGCGGGGACGCTCCGTCGATCAGTCTCTACACCATCCTGTGTGCGCGAGCGCTGGGGGCGGGGCGAATCCGATACGCCGACAGCGATTCTCGGCGTTTGGGGATCGCATCAGATCTCGGTGCGGAGGTGACTGATCTGGAAGGTGAGTTTCCTCGGCGGCTTGATCGGGCGCCGATCGTCGTCGCGGGTTCGTTGCAAGTCGAGGGCCTGCACTGTGCGATCCGCTCGACCGGCCCAATGGGCCGCATCACCCCGATCACCATCCACTTCGGCCCTGGAGTTCCTCTGCCGCTACTCGAGATGTACACCCGCGGAATCACGTTCCACACCTCGCGGGCCGACTCCCGGCGCTATCTGTCGGAAGTTCTCGACCTGGTCGCCGCGGGACGGATCGACCCACTGGCGGTGCCGACCACGGTGGTGGACTGGGACCAGGCCGCCGACTTCTGGTTGCAACCGGCCCTCAAACTCGTGGTCACGCGGTAGCGCTTGCTCTCCCAAGCGAAACGCCCGAGATGCATGGTCTCGGGCGTTTCGTTCTGGTGCTGGATCTTCAGTGGCGGATGATGACGGTTCGAGTGTGAACGCTCGTGTCGACGTGCGGGGCAGACGCGTAGCCGTAGTCGTCGTAGACGTAATCGTGTTCGGCTTGGGCACTGCCGGCGGTGCCGAGGAGGCCTGCGGAGATCCCGCCGACCAGCATGGTTGTGAGCGCGAAACGCTTCATGATGTCTTCCTGCGTCGTGTGGCCGGGACTGTCCCGGCTTGATGACACCCACATTGCCGGGTCGCACCAGCGCGCAACATCGAGCGATTCAGGGATTCGGGTGATGATCTCGGCTCCTACGATCGGAGGAGCCGAGATCTGTTTGTGACGCCCGACTGACGGCGGGATGTGAAGGCAGGAATGCGAGAACGAACAACGCACCGGCGAGGCAGACACCGGCCGCGGTGAGGCAGCCCGCGCTCATCCCGGACAGGAATGCGTCCTGAACCGTAGTGCGGACCATGCCAGCGACTGGGCCGGGGGATTGGGCGGCTACCGCCAGCCCCTGAGCTAGGCCCTCCTCGGCGATTGAACGGGCAGGAGCCGGAAGTGCCTGCAGCACGGGGTTGTCGCCGAGTTGACGGATGTAGAGCGTGGAGAAGACGCTGCCGATCACGGCGACGCCCAGGGTGCCGCCGATCTGACGAGTGGCGTCGTTGACCGCGGAGCCGGCCCCGGCCTGCTCCGGCCGGACAACGCCCATGATCGAGTCGGTGGCGGGTGCAGTAGTCAGGCCGAGGCCGCCGCCGAGGAGGACCATCTGCGCCGCGATGACCGAGTAGTCGACGAACAGGTCGATCGTGCTGATCCAGGCGAAGGATGCGGCCATCATGATCAGGCCTAGGAACACAATGGCCTTGGTGCCGATCCGGCTGACGGCAAGCTGGGTGCCCAGGACCGAGCCGACGGCGATGGACAGTGCCACCGGAAGGATGCGTACGCCGGTCTCCAGCGGTCCCCAGCCCTGCAGCATCTGCATGAACTGGATGATCAGGAAGATGAACCCGAACAGCGCGAAGAATGCGACAGTCACCGCCCCACTGGCCGCGCTGAAGCGCAGGTTGGTGAACAGCGTGACGTCGATCAGCGGATCGGCCTGCCGACGCTCCCACCCGACGAAGCCGATGAAGGCGGCCAGAGCCAGGCCGAACCCGGCGAGCGTCAGAGGGGAGGTCCATCCCCGCTCGGGCGCCTCGATGATCGTGTAGACCAGCGCACCGAGCATGACGACCGACAGCAGCAGACCGCCGCGATCCAGGCGTGAGGTGCGATCGGGGGAGGACGGCGGGATGAACATGGGAGCCGCGACCGCGGCGATCAGCGCGATGGGAACCAGCGCCAAAAACAGGCTGCCCCACCAGAAGACTTCCAGCAGCGCTCCGCCGAGGATCGGGCCGATCGCGACCCCGAGACCGGTGACTGCGCCCCACAAGCCGATGGCTGCGGCCCGCTGCTTGGGATCCCGGAAGGTGTCAGTGATGATGGCCAGCGTCGTGGGGTAGATGAGAGCGGCGGCCACACCCATGACCAGGCGCCACCCGATGAGGGAGGTGGTGGTGGTGCAGAATGCCGCGCCGACGCTGGTCGCCGCGAGGAGAATTAGACCGGCGATCAGCGTGCCCCGCCGGCCGAACTTGTCTCCGATGGTTCCGCCGGCCAGCACCAGTGCGGCGAAGGCCAGGTTGTAGGAGTCGACGATCCACTGCAGTCCGCGCGTCGAGGCGCCCAGTTCCGAATTGAGCGTCGGGAGGGCGACATTGACGATCGTGGTCTCC
>CAZRFC010000099.1:0-12030 GCA_964598975.1 uncultured Mycobacterium sp.
CTGGGTAGGCGAACCGCCAGAACTCCTCGAGGTCGCTGACCGACTGGCCGGCGAGAAGGTCCACCTCGCCGCCGTCGGTGCCGGTGACTTCCCGGGCCTCGGCCTTGGCGTCCGGGCGCAGTCCGGTCGGGCCGTCGACCGCCTCGAGTCCGCCGACCTTGAACGGATCCTCGAACACCGAGACCGGAGTGCCGGACACCGCACTGCTGCAGGACGCGACCACGGCGGCGACACCCACCGCTCCGAATCCGCGGTAGAGCAGACTCTTCGGCTTGCGGCGCATGACAACACAATAGTTCGCCGCCTCCGACGGGCGCTCAGCCCGCCGCGGGTCGGCGGAGGCGCCGCAGTGCGTCCCTGACCAGGACCGGGTCGGTGGTGGTCCAGAACGGCGGCAGCGACGCCCGCAGGTCACTGCCGTAGCGGGCGGTCGCCCTCCGGGAGTCGAGCACGGCCACCACGCCGCGGTCGTCGGAGCGGCGCAGCAATCGTCCGGCGCCCTGGGCGAGCAGCAGGGCCGCGTGGCTGGCGGCGACGGCCATGAAGCCGTTGCCGCCGCGGGCTGCCACCGCTCGCTGTCGGGCGGTCAGCAGTGGATCGTCGGGGCGGGGGAACGGGATCCGGTCGATGATCACCAGTGAGCAGGACGGTCCTGGCACGTCGACGCCCTGCCACAGCGACAAGGTGCCGAACAGCGAGGTTCGCGGGTCAGCGGTGAACTGCTCGACCAACGCGGGCGTGCCGTCGTCGCCCTGGCAGAGCACCGGGGTGTCGAGGCGTTCCCGCATCGCCTCGGCGGCGGCCCGGGCCGCCCGCATGGAGGAGAACAAGCCAAGCGTGCGGCCGTCGCAGGCCTCGATGAGGGCGGCGATCTCGTCGAGTTGCGCGTGTGCCCCGACGCCGTCCCGGCCGGGCGGGGGCAGGTGGGCGGCGATGTAGAGGATGCCGGACTTGGCGTGATCGAACGGTGAGCCGACATCGAGGCCGCGCCACTGGAGATCTGTCAGCCCCCATGCGGCGGCCATCGCGTCGAAGGACCCGCCGACGGTCAGCGTGGCCGAGGTCAACACGGCGGTGGACGTACCGAACACCTGCGCGGCGAGCAGTCCGGCCACCGAGAGTGGGGCGACCCGCAGGACGGGGCGAGTTACTCCCGAATTCGTTCCCCGGGCCGCTGCGCTCCTGCCCGCCGGAAGCTCCTCCTGGTCCAGCCACACCACATCGGTGCGATCCGGGATGGCCGGGCCGAACGAGTCTAGCACCCGGGCGGCGGTGTCGGCGATCTCGGTCAGCGCCGCGATCGCCTCCAGTCGGGCGGCCGCCGCCTGTGGGTCGGTCGGCTTGGGATCGATGGCCGCGCGGGCGGCGGCCGCGGCGTCACGCAGGGCGGTCAGATACGTGCCCAGTTCGGCGTCCAGATAGTCGATGCGCCCGGGTTGCGCGTCGTGGATCGCCGAAGCGAAGGTGGCCACGGCGGCCTCCAGTCGGGTCAGGAGTTCCGGTTCCACAAGCCGCGCGGTGCGGCGCACCGTGACGCCCAGTGGCGCCGGGCTGAGTTCGCCGGTAGCCACCGAGGTGACTCGATCGGTGAGTTCATGGGCCTCATCGATGACCAGGAAGTCGTGCTCGGGCAACACGGCGGCCTCGGCGATCGCGTCGATCGCCAGCAGCGCGTGATTTGTCACCACGACGTCGGCCTCGGCGGCTTTGGCCCGCGCCTTCTCGGCGAAGCAGTCGACGCCGTACGGGCAGCGCGTCGCGCCGAGGCACTCTCGCGCGGAGACGCTGACCTGTGACCAAGACCGCTCCGGCACACCGGGGCGCAGCTCGTCCCGGTCGCCGGTCTCGGTCTCCGACGCCCATTGGTTGAGGCGCTGGATGTCTCGGCCCATGGCGCTGACGGCGGCGGCGGAAAAGAGTTCCTCCTGGGGCGGTTCCTCATCGGTGGGCCCGCTGTTGATCTTGTTGAGGCACAGGTAGTTTCGCCGCCCTTTCAACAGCGCGAAGGTGGGCTTGCGGGGCAGTGCGCCGCCCACCGCGTCGACCAGTCGCGGCAGGTCCCGGTCGACGAGTTGGCGCTGCAGGGCGATGGTGGCGGTGGACACCACCACCGGCGCCTCGTCGGTGACCGCGCGGGCGATGGCCGGAACCAGATAGGCCAGCGACTTGCCCGTGCCGGTGCCGGCCTGGACGGCGAGGTGCTCGCCGGTGGCGAAGGCCTGTGCCACCGCTTCGGCCATCTGGAGCTGACCGGCCCGTTCGGTGCCGCCCAGTCCGGCGACCGCCAGGCTGAGCAGTTCGCCGACGGCGGGTGGCTCGTTCATCGCCGGTTGACCGTTGGGATGGCCGGCTCTCCGTGAGACAGCGCGAGACCTTCCCACGGCAGGCTGTGCAGACCGGCGGCGACCAGCGAACGGGCGGCTTCCAGATCCGGCTGGGCCAGCACGTCGCCGTTGCGGACCAGCGGGCCGGTCAGCACCCGGAAGGGCTCGGTGACCTCCGGTGCCGCGCCTGCCGTGTGAACGAGTTCCTCCACCACCGTGCCCGACGAGCGGGCCAACCGGGCGGCCGCCTTCCGGCCACCGTGGGATTCCTTGTGCAGACTTCGTTTCTGCACCGGCAGACCGTCCACTTCGACGAGCTTGTAGACCATGCCGGCGGTCGGTGCGCCGGACCCGGTGACCACCGAGGTGCCCACCCCGTAGCTGTCGACGGGCTCGGCCCGCAGTGCGGCGATCGCGTACTCGTCGAGGTCGCCGGAGACCACGATCCGGGTATCGGTGGCGCCGAGTTCGTCGAGTTGCTCGCGGACCTGCCGGGCCAGCACGCCGAGGTCGCCGGAGTCGATCCGCACCGCGCCCAGACCGGTGCCGGCCGCCGCGATCGCGTTCGCCACCCCACGATGAACGTCGTAGGTGTCGACGAGCAGGGTGGTCGACTCCCCGAGTGCGGCCACCTGGGCCCGGAAGGCCGACTGCTCGGACTCGTCGGTGCTCAGCTCGCGAGCGCTGTGCAGCAGGGTGAACGCGTGTGCGGAGGTGCCCAGTGCCGGGATGCCGTAGCGGGAGTTGGCGGCCAGGTTGGAGGTGCCGGCGAACCCGGCGATGTAGGCGGCCCGGGCCGCGGCCACCGCGGCCTGCTCGTGGGTGCGCCGGGAACCCATCTCGATCAGCGGCCTGCCGGCGGCGGCACTGACCATCCGGGCGGCCGCCGAGGCCACCGCGGAGTCGTGGTTGAGGATCGACAGCACCAGGGTTTCCAGCAGCACGCACTCGGCGAAGGTGCCGGTGACCGAGAGCACCGGCGAACCGGGGAAGTACAACTCGCCCTCGGCGTAGCCGTCCACGTCACCGCAGAATCGGAACCCGCGCAGGTAGTCCAACGTCGCAGTGTCCAGGAATTCGGCGACAGTCTGCACTGCGGCCTCGTCGAAGGTGAAGTGGTTCAACGCTTCCAGGAACCTGCCGGTTCCGGCCAGCACGCCGTAGCGGCGGCCGTCCGGTAGCCGCCGGGCGAACACCTCGAAGGTGCTGCGCCGGTGCGCGGTGCCGTCCCGCAACGCCGCCGACACCATGGTCAACTCGTATTTGTCGGTCAGCAGCGCAGCGGAGCCATGCCCGGTCACACGGCAACCGTAGCGGCTGACCGGAGCCCGGGTGGGTTTTGCCAGCGCTCGCTATCCTTGTCGCATGGGCGCTCCGACAGCACCGACCCGGCCCGGCACCAGCGGGGTTCGGGAGACAGACGTCTTGGACGCCACGGACGCCCCCTGGGTCACGATCGTCTGGGACGATCCGGTGAACTTGATGAACTACGTGACCTACGTCTTCCAGAAACTGTTCGGCTACAGCGAGCCCCACGCCACCAAGCTGATGATGCAGGTCCACAACGAAGGCAAGGCGGTGGTGTCCGCCGGAAGCCGCGAGGCCATGGAGGTCGACGTGTCCAAACTGCACGCCGCCGGTCTGTGGGCGACCATGCAGCAGGACCGCTGAACCGGTGCGCAAATGGAAACGGGTGGACACCGTCGAGGGTCCCCGGTTCGTCTCCGCGCTCGAGCCACACGAAGTGACGTTGCTGACGAACATGGCCACGTCGGTCCAGGAGATGCTCGACGAGCGTCAGGCGGGCGCGCCGTCCGACCCCCTGGAACAGCTCACCGGGATCCGCACCGGCAACCCGGAGGCGCCGCCGGACGGGGCCCTGGCCCGCCTGCTGCCCGATTTCATCAAGGAGCGCGACGACTCCAACGGTGCGCTGCGCAGCCTGCACGAGCCTGAGATCATCGACGCCAAAATGACTGCTGCGCAACGGCTTATCGAAACATTGCCCGCCGGTGGCGGACGGCTGGAATTGACCGAGGACGACGCGACGGCCTGGATCGCGGCGATCAACGACATGCGACTGTCGTTGGGAACGATCCTGGGCATCGGCCCGGACGGTCCGGATCGGCTGCCATCCGGCCACCCGATGGCGGCGCACCTGGACGTCTACCAGTGGCTGACGGTGCTGCAGGAGTACCTGGTCCTGGGTTTGATGGGCAAACCCATCCGGTGAGCGGGTCGATCACCGACGTCGCCGGAATCCGGGTCGGTCATCACCACCGCCGCGATCTCGATGCCACCGTCGGCTCCGGTGCGGAGCCGGGGACCGGATGGGCTTGCGGCACAACGGTTGTCCTCGCCCCGCCTGGGACGGTCGGCGCGGTCGACGTCCGCGGTGGCGCGCCGGGAAGCCGGGAGACCGATCTGCTCGACCCGTCCAACAGCGTCCGGCACGTCGACGCCGTCGTTCTCACCGGGGGCAGCGCCTACGGGTTGGCCGCCGCCGACGGCGTCATGGCGTGGCTGGAGGAGCAAGGCCGCGGGGTGGCGATGACCGGCGGCACGGTGCCCATCGTGCCGGCCGCGGTGATCTTCGACCTGCCGGTGGGTGCCTGGAGCGCGCGGCCCACCGCGGAGTTCGGGTACGCCGCGGCCGCTGCCGCCGGGACCTCCTTCGCCGTCGGCAGTTCCGGGGCGGGCGTCGGTGCCCGCGCCGGGGTCCTCAAAGGGGGAGTGGGCACCGCCTCGACGTTGCTGGAATCCGGGGTCACCGTCGGGGCGATCGTCGTGGTGAACTCCGCCGGTGAGGTGTTCGACCCCACCACCGGGCTGCCCTGGATGACGGACCTGGCCGCCGAGTTCGGGCTGAGCGCACCGCCGGCCGGGCAGGTCGCCTGCTACGCGGCCCGCCACCGCGAAATCAGTCCGCTGAACACCACCATCGCGGTGATCGCCACCGACGCCGCGTTGAGTCCGGCCGGCTGCCGCCGGGTCGCCATCGCCGCGCAGGACGGACTGGCCCGCGCCATCCGGCCCATCCACACCCCACTCGACGGCGACACGGTGTTCGTGCTGGCCACCGGAGCGGTCGAGGTGCCGCCGGACCCCGACACCCCGGTCGCGATGCTGCCCGAGACCGCGCTGAGCACCGCCGTCGGCGTGGCGGCGACGGACTGTCTGGCCCGGGCGGTGCTGGCCGGCGTGCTGACCGCCGAGTCGGTGGCCGGGATCCCCAGCTACCGGGACATGCTGCCGGGCGCGTTCTAGGCGCATCGAATCTGCGTACGGATCGTGGTGTGTTCCGGAATCGCGATCTGGTCGCAGAGTCGACGGCGACGGCAGCGGCTAACCTCGTGTCATGTCAGGTCTGACCCCGCAGAGCGCCCCGCCCACCAAGTGGCCGGCGTGGAAAGTCGGCGGCGCGACCATCCTGACGTTCGTCGCCCTGCTCTATCTGGTCGAGATCGTCGACCAGCTGAGCGGCCACGCCCTGGACCGCAACGGAATCCGGCCGCTGGAAGCCGACGGACTCAAGGGCATCCTCTTCGCCCCGCTGCTGCACGCCGACTGGGGGCATCTGCTGGCCAACACCGGCCCCGCGCTGGTGCTGGGCTTCCTGGTCACGCTGGCCGGCCTGGCCCGGTTCGTGTGGGCCACCGCGATCATCTGGATCGTCGGTGGGCTGGGCACCTGGCTGCTCGGGGATCTTGACGGCTGCCCACTGGACACCAACCACATCGGTGCCTCCGGCCTGGTGTTCGGCTGGCTGGCCTTCCTTGTGGTCTTCGGCTGGCTGACCGGTCACCTCTGGTGGATCGGCGTCAGCCTGGTGGTGCTCTTCGTCTACGGCGGCATCCTGTGGGGTGCGGTCCCGTCGCTCAGCGGTTGCGGCGGGGTGTCCTGGCAGGGTCACCTGTCCGGGGCGGTTGCCGGCGTGCTGGCGGCCTACCTGCTGTCCAAACCGGAGCGCGAAGCCCGAGCCCGCCGCAAGGCCGCACCGCCGCTCCCCGGCCAGTTCACGTGAGCGGCCCCGACGCGCCGATCGGGATCTTCGACTCCGGTGTGGGCGGGCTGACGGTGGCGCGTTCGATCATCGACCAGTTACCCGACGAGGACATCATCTACGTCGGCGACACCGCCAACGGGCCCTACGGGCCGCTGACCATTTCGGAGGTCCGCGCGCATGCGCTGGCCATCGCCGACGATCTGGTGAGCCGCGGGGTCAAGGCCCTGGTGATCGCCTGCAACACCGCATCGGCGGCCTGCCTTCGGGATGCCCGGGAGCGCTACGACGTCCCGGTCGTCGAGGTGATCCTGCCCGCTGTGCGCCGAGCGGTGGCGACCACCCGGACCGGACGCATCGGTGTCATCGGCACCGAGGCCACGATCGCCTCGGGGGCATATCAGGACGCCTTCGCCGCGGCCCGCGATGTCGAGGTGAGCGCGGTGGCCTGCCCCCGGTTCGTCGACTTCGTCGAGCGTGGCGTCACCAGCGGTCGCCAGGTCCTGGGTCTGGCCGAGGGGTACCTCGAACCGCTGCAGCGTGCAGAGGTGGACACCCTGGTCCTGGGCTGCACGCACTATCCGCTGCTGTCGGGGGTGATCCAGTTGGCGATGGGCGACTCGGTGACCCTGGTGTCCAGCGCCGAGGAGACCGCCAAGGATCTGCTGCGGGTGCTGACCGAACGGGATCTGCTGCGCCCGCACCCGGAGCAGCCGGCCGCCAACCGGGTGTTCGAAGCCACCGGTGATCCGGAGGTCTTCACCGCACTCGCGGCCCGATTCCTGGGCCCGGTGGTGTCCGGGGTGCACGCCCCGAGTCGTACCTCCTGATCGACCGCCCGCGAAAGCACCATCTTCCCCACCCGTCACGTGGCAAGCTTGTTGCGTGCGAATCACTGTCCTGGGCTGCTCGGGCAGTGTCGTGGGGCCGGACTCGCCGGCCTCCGGCTACCTGCTGACCGCCCAGGACACCCCGCCGCTGGCGATCGACTTCGGCGGGGGAGTGCTCGGGGCGCTGCAGCGGCACGTCGACCCCAATGAGGTCAGCGTGCTGCTCTCGCATCTGCACGCCGACCACTGCCTGGATCTGCCCGGATTGTTCGTCTGGCGGCGCTACCACCCGACCCCGGCGACCGAACGCGGAATGATCTTCGGGCCCAGCGACACCTGGACCCGGCTTGCCTCGGCGTCCTCCCCGCTGGGGGGAGGCGACCTCGATGACTTCACCGACATCTTCGAGGTGCAGGAGTGGGTCGACGGTGAGGCGGTTCGGATCGGCGCGCTTACCGTCCTGCCGCGCCGGGTGACCCATCCCACCGAATCCTTCGGTATGCGCTTCACCGACCCCGCCGGCGTGACACTGGTCTACAGCGGTGACACCGGGATGTGCGAGTCGTTGGCCGAACTCGCCGAAGGGGCCGACGTGTTCCTCTGCGAGGCGTCCTGGACCGATGCCCCGGAACGTCCGAAACATCTGCACCTGTCCGGCGCCGAGGCGGGGCGGGTGGCCAAGCGGGCCGGCGTGGGACAACTGCTGCTCACCCACATCCCGCCGTGGAGTTGCCGGGAGGACATCATCAGCGAGGCCAAGGCCGAGTTCGACGGCCCGGTGCACGCGGTGGTGGCCGGCGAGGCGATAGATATCCGCCGCGCCGGTTAGGGTTCTCAGCGTGACTTCACGACAGGACGGCCGGCGCGACGACGAATTGCGACCGGTGGTCATCACCCGCGGCTTCACGTCGAACCCCGCCGGATCGGTGCTGGTGGAATTCGGTGAGACCCGGGTGATGTGCACCGCCAGCGTCAACGAAGGTGTGCCGCGCTGGCGCAAGGGCTCCGGCCTGGGCTGGCTGACCGCCGAATACGCCATGCTGCCCGCCGCCACCCACACCCGCTCCGACCGCGAGTCGGTCAAGGGCCGCCTGGGTGGGCGCACCCAGGAGATCAGCCGCCTGGTGGGTCGCTCGCTTCGGGCCTGTATCGACCTGGCAGCGTTGGGGGAGAACACCATTGCGGTGGACTGCGATGTGCTGCAGGCGGACGGCGGCACCCGCACCGCGGCGATCACCGGTGCGTATGTGGCGCTGGCCGATGCGGTGACCTATCTGGCGGCGGCGGGCAAGCTGTCGGACCCCAAGCCGCTGTCGTGTGCGATCGCCGCGGTCAGCGTCGGGGTGGTCGACGGCCGGGTGCGGGTGGATCTGCCCTACGAGGAGGACTCCCGCGCCGAGGTCGACATGAACGTCGTGGCCACCGACACCGGCACATTGGTGGAGGTGCAGGGTACCGGCGAAGGGGCGACGTTCCCGCGGTCGACTTTGGACAAACTGCTCGACTCCGCGCTGGTGGCCTGCGAAACCTTGTTCGCGGCCCAACGTGAGGCGTTGGCGCTGCCCTATCCCGGCGAGTTGCCGCCAGCGCCGCCGCAGAAGAAGGCGTTCGGATCCTGATTCACCTTCTGGTGGCCAGCCGCAACCGCAAGAAGCTGGCCGAACTGCACCGGGTGCTCGACGCCGCCGGGATCACCGGCCTGGAGTTGCTCACTCTCGACGACGTCCCGCCCTTTGACGAGGCGCCGGAGACCGGGGCGACGTTCGAGGAGAACGCGATCGCCAAAGCCCGGGATGCGTTCGCCGCGACCGGGCTGCCGTCGATGGCCGACGACTCCGGTCTTGCGGTCGCGGCGCTCAACGGGATGCCGGGGGTGCTGTCGGCGCGCTGGTCGGGCGGTCTGGTCGACGGCGACAAGGATGTCGCGAACTACCGGTTGCTGCTGGCCCAGATGGGCGACGTACCCGATGACCGCCGAGACGCCGCGTTCGTCTCGGTGTGCGCGCTGGTGACCGGGCCGGGCGTCGACGACGTGACGGTCGTGCGCGGCGAGTGGCCCGGGGTGATCGCGCGGGAACCGTTGGGGGACGGCGGTTTTGGCTACGACCCGGTGTTCATCCCGGCGGGGGAGACCCTGGGGAGTGGGAGAAGCGCGGCGCAGTTGAGCCCGGCCGAGAAGGACGCGATGTCGCACCGCGGGCGGGCGCTCGGGCTGCTGGTGCCGGCACTGCGCAAGCTGGCCCGCCAAGACTGAATGCTTGGCGGTAGTCGGACGATTTTGTCGCCCATGCGGCAGCCTCGTTCAGAGGTTGAACCGTTCCTTGATTTCGCGGGTCTGCACTTGCTCGACGATGATGCCCAGCAGGGGGATCGTGCCGGCCAGCAGCACCCCGATTGTCTTTGAAATAGGCCAGCGCACCTTCACCGCGAGGTTGGCGGTAAACAGCAGGTAGACGAAATACACCCAGCCGTGCACCACACCGATCCAATTGGGTGGGTTGTCCACCTTGACGATGTACTTCAGCACCATCTCGTAGACCAACGCGATCAGCCAGATGCCGGTCATCCACGCCAGCGCGCGGTACCCGTTGAGCGCCGAACGGATCTTCTCAACCGGGGTGATCGGCGGAGTGTCGGTCATGCGGTCGTCCTCTTCTGGTCGGTCTTGTCTTGATGGGCAGCGCCATGATCGGTGGTTGAACTGTCCGACTGGGCCAACTCGGCGAGGTAGGCGTTGTACTCCTGAAGTACACGGTCCTGCGATTGGGCCGCGGGGGCGGGCCGCTCGGGCAGCAGTCCCTCGGGAAGTTCGGTGGGGTTCACTTGCTCCTGCTGCTCGGGCGGGTTTTCCTCAAGCTGGATGAACTTGCGGTAGGCGTAGACGCAGAACGCCGCGAACAACGGCCACTGCAGCGCGTAGCCGAGGTTCTGGAAACTGCCCGACGTGGACTCCCAGCGGTTCCACTGCCACCAACCAAGGGCCAGGCAACCGGCGGCGGCGACGATCACCAGCGCGATCAGTGCGAACCGGCGACGGCGGGGTACATGCACACCATGAACTTACCGTTCGCTGCGCTCGCCCACTGATTTGCCATTCAATTGGTAAGATCTTGGCATGCGGGTGGCAATCGACAGCGTGGGCCGGATCGTCATTCCCAAGGCACTCCGTCAGGCACTGGGAATCACCCCGGAAACCGCCTTGGAACTGATTCCCGATGGTTCGGGTCTGAGGATCGAACCGGTCGGCCAGACCCCGCGCGCGATCGAGACCAGCGACGGCCTCCCGCTTCTCGGGAAGGTGGCTGCGGCCGCGCTCACCGACGATGACGTCCGTCGGCTTCGCGATGACCTCCAGCGGTGAGGCCTGGGCTTGCGACACCAGTGTCGCCGTCGCAGCCCTCGATCCGAATCACGACGCCCATGACGCATGCCGGCGAGCATTGGTGGACTTCCGTCCGGCTCTGGCCGGGCACGCGGTGTTCGAGACGTACTCGGTGCTGACGAGGTTGCCGCTTCCGCTCCGGCTGACCGCAGACCAGGCCACATCTGTTCTGGCCGCGGCGTTCCCGGCGGATTGCTGGTTGGGTGATGCCGAAGTACGCAACCTGCGGGGTCTACTCGGTGAGCTCGGGATTGTCGGAGGATCGGTGTACGACGCACTCGTTGGCCGGGCGTCGGCGGCCAACGGCCGCGTCCTTCTGACCCGCGACCGGCGGGCTGAACGCACTTACCGAATGATTGGGGTCCAATACCGTTTCGTGGGGTGACGCTAAGATCGGGATGCTCGCGGGCGTGATGAAATTGGCAGACATGCCGGCTTTAGGTGCCGGTGCTCTTAGAGCGTGTGGGTTCGAGTCCCTCCGCCCGCACTGAAGGCGGCTACGGTTTCATCGGGCCGGCTGGCCGTAGACGGCCACCAAAACTGAGCGGTCCAAGCTGTTCTCCGACCACACACCTATCGCGGTGTTGCGGCAGTCCGACATGATCGCGAAGGCGCGGGGGTCGTGGTACCACTGGTTGATGACGTCGACGTTGTTGATCGCCAAGGCCGGATTGATCGCCACCGTCTGACTGACAACTCCGCGGAATCCAGCCGCCTCAGCACGACTTTGAGGCGTTGAGCCGTCAGATCCCAGGTCCCCGTCCAAAGCGCGGTTGCTGATCATGTCTCTGGCCTGTCGCTGAGCGGCCAAGCCCAGGGCCAGGTTTTGCTTGATGTCGGTCGTGCACCCGGCCTGGTGCTGAATGGTGTACACGTTGGCCAGCACACCATTGTTGAGTCGCGAGTTGTCGGCGCCAGCAGGCGGGGCGGCAAGCACCGACCCGGTGATCAGGGTGGTCAGCACGGCCACCTCCAGGGATATACCGTTCAGTCCGATCAGCCTCCTGTGTTCAGGGCCGGCGTGTAGTGCGCGGCGGATTGGCGCAACTGCCAGATCAATGCCGGGCACAGTTCGTTGACCGCCTGGTTGATCAGGTATGCCGCCTGGTAGTCGTCATTGGTCGCGAAGTCGGCTTTGGTCGCGGCGAGGTTGTCGACGTAGCTGGACCCACGTCCGACGCGGTCGCAGATGCCCTGCCCGTAGGCAATGGCGGCTTCGGCGTTGGGGAAGTTGTAGCCGGGGCGCATGGTCACGTTGACCAGGTAGGCGACAGCGTCGGCATGGGCAGTCGGCGATGCGCTCAGCGTGGTGGCGGCGAAACCTGCTGCTGCCAATGCGATCGCTCTACGCATCGTCGGCGCTCAACGCAGTGGGGTGAGTGAACGCGGGTGCTCCGACGGTCGAGTATCCCCAACCGGCATGGCGGGCGTTCCCTCTAGTGGTGTGTCACGCAATTAGTTAACTGCATGTTCGGTATTATTCAGGGGTGA
>CAZRFC010000100.1:0-11916 GCA_964598975.1 uncultured Mycobacterium sp.
GCCATAGTGCGGCAGACCGTTGGCGAACGGCGGGCCGTCGTAGAACACGTACTCCGGCGCCCCGTCCCGCTGCTCGACGCTGGCACGGAAGGTGTCATCGGAAGCCCAGTAGTCGAGGACCTGGAGTTCCAGGGCCGGAAAATCCGGTGAACCGCCGGTGTGCCTCGGGTAACCGGTCTCGTTCACGTGCCGTCCTCCTGTGCCGTGTGGGCACGGGGACGACGACGCGCGGATGCGCGAGCGCCGCGGTACCACCCCGCTTACGCACACCGGGGCATGCGTCTCTCGTTACAGGCTGTAACGGGCCCACCCGTTCGGTTCTACTTAGTCCCACGTGGCGACTGTTCTTCCGAAGGCTCCCCGGTGATGGCCGGATCAGTGCCGTACGTTCGCGCAGTCTATCGCGTTGACACGGGCTGTTCTACGACACGTACGGGTGCCCGGGAATGAGCGTTGCTGCTCAGTACCATGGTCCGGGTGGGTGGACACCGGCTGCCTGGAGCGACTGACCCGGCCGCCGGAGCTACAGACACGGCGTCCGGGTCTGGAGGCATCTTCGGACTCATCGGACGCGTCGTAGTCCGCGCCCCGTGGCTGGTGATCGCCCTGTGGCTGGCCTTGGGCGCCGGCCTCACCCAGGTCTTCCCTCCGCTGTCGGAGTTGGCGCAGCGCGCCCCGGCAGCGATCCTGCCCGCGAACGCACCCTCCACGGTGGCCACCAAGGAAATGACCGAGGCCTTCAAGGAAGCCAGCTCGGAGAACATCCTGCTGGTGGTGCTGACAAAGAACTCCGGTTTCAGTCAGCAGGACGAGGCGCTCTACCGAGACCTGGTCGGCAAGCTGCGGGCCGAAACCGAGGACGTGGCCGCTCTCCAAGACTTCATCACCACGCCGCCGCTGCGCGAAGTACTGGCCAGCAAGGACGGTAAGGCCTGGCTCATCCCGGTCAACATCACCGGTGAACTGGGCACCCCGAAGTCCACCGAAGCCGCTCGGCGGGCCATGAAGACGGTGCGAGAGACCGTCGCCGGGACCGGTGTGGACGTGTACCTCACCGGTCCCAGCGGGACGCTTTCCGACATCCAGGACATCGGTGAACAGGACCGGCTGCGCATCGAATTGGCGACCATTATCGGCTTGCTGCTGATCCTGCTCATGGTCTATCGCAACCCACTGACCATGCTGCTGCCACTCATATCCATCGCGGTTTCCCTGGTCACCGCCCAGGGTGTGGTCGCTGGACTGGGCACGGTCGGTCTCAATGTCACTGCCCAAACCATCGTTCTGCTGACCGCGATCATGGCCGGCGCAGGCACCGACTACGCGGTTTTTCTGATCAGCCGGTACCACGACTTCTTACGCTCCGGTTCACCATCTGATCAAGCCGTCCAGTACGCCCTCGGCTCGGTCGGCAAGGTCATCACGGCTTCGGCAGCAACCGTCGCCGTCACCTTCCTGTGCATGATTTTCACCAAGCTGACGGTCTTCTCCACCGTCGGCGTGGCACTGGCAACGGCGGTCGCCGTCGGCTGTGCAGGTGCGGTGACACTGCTTCCCGCAATGCTGGTCCTGACCGGTCGGCGCGGATGGGTTAAGCCACGCCGCGATCTGACCAGCAGGTTCTGGAAAATGCTCGGCATCCGGATCGTGCGCCGTCCGGCGATTCACCTGGTCGCCAGCCTGATCGTTCTGGCGATCCTGGCCACCATGTCCGGACTGGCGCACTACAACTACGACGACCGCAAGGCGTTACCGCCCAGCACCGAGAGCATCCGCGGCTACGACGCGATCGGCCGGCACTTCTCGGTGGCCTCAAGCCTCCCGCAGTATCTGCTCATTCAGTCGCCGCATGACCTGCGGACCTCCAAGGCATTGGCTGACATGGAACAGATGGCCTACCGGGTCAGCCAGTTGCCCGACATCGAGATGGTCCGCGGTATCACCCGCCCTGGCGGCGAGTCCCTGGAGCAGGCCCGATTGTCTTTCCAGGCCGGCGAGGTGGGCAAGCCGCTAGGCCAAGCATCGGATGTGATCAACGGCAATACCGACAACCTCAACCTGCTTGTCTACGGCGCCGACCAGGTCGCCACCGCACTCGAGGCGGTGCGCTCCCAGTTGGGACCGACGTTGGCCGCGACCAGTGGCGTGGTGAACTCGATGGCTTTCCTGCAGAACCAGTACGGCACCGGCGTCGCTATGCCGGGCTTCGAGCCGGGCAGCAATCCCCTCAACACCATTCATGGCCTCGGCGGCAGCATGGGCAGCATCAGCGACACCATGACAGCCGTCGACGGGGCTATTGATCCGGTTCTCAGGGCGCTGGACGCGAGCCCGGTGTGCGACGCCGATCCGGCGTGCGTCGCCGCCCGAGCCCGACTGCAGCAGACGGCGGACGCCCGCGACGACGGCACCCTGCCGAAGTTGGGGGACCTCGGTCAGCAACTGGAGTCCATACCGGGATCCGGGGCCACCCCCGTGCCCAGCCCAACACCCAGCCCAACACCCACCTCAACACCGACAGAGGCACCGACCCCACCACCATTCGCTGCGGAGAGCCCCGGCAAAGACAGGATCGAACCCACCGACATCAACCCGTCACCGCGGGCGCCGGTACCGTCGGTGCCGCCCGGCAGCGGCATCCAAGGTTCGCTGGACTCCGTCGGCGAGAATCTGCGGGCCGCGGGGATCGCCAGCCCGGCCGATCTGCAGGCGCAACTCGACCAGCTTCAGCAGGGGATCACCATGCTGGCCCAGGCCAGCCGTCAGGTCTCCGCCGGCGTCAATCTGCTGGTCGAACAGACCAAGAGACTGGGCACCGGCCTCGAGCAGGCGTCGTCGTTCCTGCTGTCGATGAAGAAGAACGCGAACACCCAGTCGATGGCCGGCTTCTATGTGCCCTCTCAAATCCTGACCGGCTCCGAGTTCAAGAAGGCCGCAGGGATCTTCATCTCCCCCGACGGCCACACCGTCCGCTATCTGATCCAAACCAAGCTCAATCCATTCACCGCCGAGGCGATGGATCAGGTCAACGCGGTGCTGGCCACGGCGCGCGGCGCACAGCCCAACACCACGCTGTCGGACGCCTCGATCTCGATGTCGGGCTTCACGGTGACGCTCCGTGACACCCGCGATTACTACTACCAAGATTTGCGGTTCATCATCCTGAGCACCATTCTGGTGGTGCTCACCATCTTGATCATCCTGCTGCGAGCGCTGGTAGCTCCGCTGTATCTCATTATCTCAGTGGTGATTTCGTACCTGTCCGCACTCGGACTCGGCGTCGTGTTGTTCCAGTTCATCCTCGGACAGGAATTGCACTGGAGCGTCCCAGGACTGACGTTCATCATCCTGGTTGCCGTCGGCGCCGACTACAACCTGCTGTTGATTTCACGCATCCGGGAAGAATCGCCGTACGGAATCCGCTCCGGAGTCATCAGGACGGTGACCCAGACCGGAGGCGTCATAACCGCGGCCGGCTTGATCTTCGCCGCCTCCATGCTCGGCCTGCAGTTCGCCAGCATCACGACTCTGGTACAGATCGGGTTCATCATCGGCGTCGGGATCCTGCTGGACACCTTCCTCGTGCGGACGGTCACCGTCCCGGCCACGGCGGTTCTGGTGGGCAAGGCCAACTGGTGGCCGTCCAAGTGGGAGCCGCCGCCGCCGGTCCGGCGACCACGCACGACCGACCCTGACCCCGAGCCGGGGACGGTGGCTGCGGCACAATGACATCGATGAAGTACGCAGTCGCTGTGCATGGGACGCGTGGGGACGTCGAACCGGCGGCAGCGGTTGCCTTGGAGTTGCTTCGACGCGGCCACGACGTGCGGATGGCTGTTCCACCCAACCTTGTCGGGTTCGCCGAGTCGGCGGGCTTGGCACCAGTGGCGGTATACGGCCCGGACTCACATCAGCAACTTGAGGCCGACATCTTCCGCGATCGCTACACCCGTAATCCGGTCACCGTGCTGCGGCAGGCCCGCGAATACGTGGTCGAGGGGTGGCAGGAGATGAGCCGCCAACTGGTCGAATTCGCTGCCGATGCGGACCTCATCCTGACCGGGACCACGTATCAGGAGGTAGCGGGCAACGTTGCAGAGTTTTATGGCATTCCACTGGCTGCCCTGCATTACTTTCCGGCCCGCCCCAACACCCAGATGCTGCCCGTACCGTTGCCGCTGAGCGTCGTTCGTCTGGTGTGGCCGGTTGGCGAGTGGGCACACTGGCGGATACTCAAACCGGCTGAGGATGAGCAGCGCCAGACCCTCGGATTGCCGGCGGCGCACACCCGCGCGATCAGGCGGATGGCGGAACGCGGGGCATTGGAGATCCAGGCCTATGACGAGGTGCTGTTTCCCGGGATATCAGCCGAATTGGGTCCTGAGCGACCGGTTGTCGGGTCGATGAGCCTGCAATTGCCGACCGAAGTCGATGCGGCGGTGTCAACGTGGATCGAGGAGGGCAGCCCACCGATCTACTTCGGATTCGGGAGCATGCCGGTCGATGACCCGACTAAGGCAGTCGAGATGATCAGCGACGTGTGCGCGGATCTGGGTGAGCGCGCACTGATCTGCTCGGGGGTGCTGGAGATCGACCCCGACGCGGCGAACGCCGATCACGTCACCATCGTCGGCTCGGTCAACCATGCCGCGGTGTTTCCCCGCTGCCGCGCCATCGTGCATCACGGTGGAGCGGGTACCACGGCCGCCAGCGTCCGTTCCGGCGTGCCGACCCTGGTGCTGTGGGTGGGCGCCGACCAGCCGGTCTGGGGGCGGCAGATCGCCCGACTCGGAGTCGGCGCCCAGCGCCGTTACTCCAAGACGACGGCGGCGACATTGCGCGACGACCTTCGCACCGTCTTGAGCCAGGAATGTCTGCGCCGCGCCCGCGAGGTGGCGGTTACCATGACCACGCCGCAGCGCAGCGTTGCCACCGCCGCCGACCTGCTTGAACGTGCCGCCGCGGCGCGCCCCGCCCGCTGATCCGGCCGTCGGCCAACGGTAGAGTCGGCCCCCGTGTGGACGACCGTGCTGCTGCTCGCGCTGGCGGTCAATCTCGAACCCACCAGAATCGGCCTGGTGCCGCTACTACTCTCCCGGCAGCGCCCGATGCTTCAGCTGCTGGCCTTCTTCGTGTGCGGCTTCTCGACCACCCTGGGCTTCGGTCTGCTCGTTCTCTTTGTGTTCCATCGCAATCCGTTTGCAACGGCGGGCGGCAACGGCGCCACAATCCAGATCGCGGTGGGCCTACTCGCGCTACTGGCGGCTGCGGCGATGACCGTCCATGCCGTGCAGGCCGGTCGACGCCATTCCCCCCGACAAGCCGACTCCCCCAGCGCCGCAGAGAAGTTCGCCGAACGGGTCCGCAGGATCCTTGCCAAAGGAAGCTCGCCGTGGGTCGCCGGCCTCGTCGGTGTATCGACCGGTTTGCCCTCGCCGGACTACCTGGCGATGCTTGTCGTGATTGCCACCGCTCCGGTATCGCCGTCGGAGCAGGCCGCCGCGCTGGTGGTGTTCAACATCTTGGGCAGCCTGGTGGTGCTCACCCCGCTGATCGGCTATCTGCTCGCCCCGGCCAAGACGCTCGATCTGGTCGACCGATTCGGCGAGTGGACACGTTCACGTAGCCGGATCGAGTATGCGATTCTGCTGGGCCTGGTGGGCGCCCTGTTGATCGGCCTTGGTTGGAGCCGACTGCAGTGACCTCAGCGCGGGCTTGACCGTCACCAGAAGGTGGCGCCGTCGACACCGAATTCGTTCAGGGCCTCCTCGACGATCCCACGCAGACGCTCGCGTGAGTTCTCCGCACCCAACTCGTAGGCCTCGACGGCGATCCAGAGGCGGCCGTTGATCCGCCCGGACACCACCACCAGCGTGCCGTGGGAGCGGCGCAGGTCCCGCAGGGTCACGTTCTGATCGACCGAGCGGGCGATCACATGCTCGGCCGGCGTGCCGTCCAGGTTGGCGAGATGACCCGGGACGTCACCGAGGTTCGAGCAGGACGACGGCAGCGAATCGGCGTACGAGAACATCAGCCCGGCGACCGCCGTGGCGGTGCGTTGCGGCGACCACGCCACCAGTGGGTAGAGCTTCGACGTCGGGTCCGGCTGATCTTTGACCTGCTCACGGGCCGCCCGGATCAAATCGCGGGCCGCGGACAGGTCCTTGGTGACCCCACCCGCGTCGAGGGTGGCATTGGCGAAGGTCATGGCCAGCGCCCGGTCGTCGTCTGCGCTGCTGCGGCCGTTACCGGCGATCACCAAGGTGACCAGCCCGTCGGGTCTGCGGCGCCCGAGGCGTTCGGCAAGCTTGGCGGTGAGACCGGCAACAAGCGCGTAGCTGTTTCCGCCCAGTTGAGCGGCCCGGGCATCCCATTCCACCGTGTCGACGATGGCGATGGCGGAGGGGATGTCGACGACGCGGTCAAGAGCAGGATCGTCGGGCAGCGCAGGTGTTGTGGGACCGGCAGCAGAGTCATGCCGCCGACCGGCCATGGTCTTGGCCAGTGCGGTCAGCGCACGCAGACCCGGGGGGATTTCCCGGACAGTGTCGAACAGATCGGCGGCTAGTGCGGCGACCCGCGACTTGGCTTGCGGCTTGGGATAACCGAAGTCGGCGGGACTGCCCGACACGGCGTTGTGAACCGTGAGAATCAGACCGCCGCCGTCCACCAGGCAATGCGAGAACACGATGCTCACGGCGGTAGACCCGTCAGTCATCGGCAGGACGCCCAGATCCCAGCCCGGCCCCTTCACCGGGTCGATCGGACGCTTGGACTGCTCCTCCACCCAGTCCATGAGTTTATCTCGCGGACGGGCTCTTTCGGCGATTTTCGGCGCGCCCTCCGGCGCCGGGACAGACACCCACCGCGGTCTGGCGAACGGCAGGGTGGAGCGCTCGACAAGCCGGCCCATGAGCCCGGACCCGAACCGCCGCTGGAAGGCTTTCAACCCCTCGAGGTCCACTGGATGTTCGTAAACCCAGACGGCCTGCATGAGTTGACGGCGGGCGGTGACGCGCAACAACTCCAGGGCGATCTGGTCGAAGTAATTGAGCCGGTTGTCGTGTGTGTTCAATCGATCCTGCCGTTGAGACCGAAGTCGGAAAGCGTCCGACGAACCAGTTCGCGTAACGCCTCTTTGTTGTTGTCCCAGCCGGGGTGGAAGGCGACGACCGACATCAACAGCCGTCCACTGACCCTGGCGGCCATCACGGTGAGCAGACCGCTGCGCTTCTCCAGGGCCTCTCGGGTTACCCGGCGGTCGATACCCCGGATGAAGAGGTACTCGGCCTCGGTTCCGTCGACCTTGAGGATCTCGGCGGGCAGATCTCCGACGTTGGAGCAGAACACCGGCAGGTCGGCACTCAGCCCGAAGGCGTTGTCCGCCACCCCGCGCAACGCACGCTTGGGCACCCACGGCACCAACGGCATGATCTCGCGCAGATCATCGGGTTCGCTGCGCGCCTTCTGCACGGCGACCCGCATGGCTGAGCGGGCCTGCGAGAGGTCGCTCTCGATGCCGTGCGGATCTAATTTCGCGTTCGCCATGACCACCGCGTTCGCCCGGCCGTCGTCGAACGACTGCCGTTCGCTGATCGGTATCAGCACGGTGACGAACCCGTCAGGGCCGATTCGGCCCATATTGGCGGCCACCTTGGCGGCGAAACCGGCGAGCAAGGAGTGACCGTTTCCGCCCAGCTTCGCGGCGACCGAATCCCATTCGGCCACATCCAGAGTCGCGAAGACCCCGGGAAGCATCACGTTCTTCTTCAGCTCGGCGGCGGGGATCGCCGTCAACGCGCGAGGCTTCAGCCCACGGGTCTCCGCGCGTCGCCGCCTGAAGAGTTTCACCAGTGCGACCAGCGCCCGCGCGGCCTCGGGAAGGTCGCGGGCGGCCTGCCGCAGATCGGCCACCACCGCCTGTCCGCGGGTCCGGGACCGTGGCGGCGGATACCCCAGATCGGATCGCTTGCCCAGCACCGCCTCGACCGTGCGCACCGCCGCGGCGATCCCGTCCCCCAATGCGTGGGAACCGGCCAGGCTGACCGCCGTGGAGCCATCGGTCATCGGCAGCACGCTGATCCGCCAGCCCGGCCCGAACTCGGGATCCATCGGGAGTTGGGCCTGCTCGTCAAGCCAGTCGGTCAATTCGGACCGACTCCGCTGCGGGGAGATCTCGATCTCGCTGTGCGCTCCGGGCACCGAGACCCAGCGGTGCCGGACGAACGGCAGAGGCGAGCGCTCGACGAGTCGGCCGGTGATGCCGTAACCGAAGTTGTCGTGGAAGCGAGTGAGGCCCTCGTAGTCCAACGGGTGCTCATAGATCCAGGTGGCCTGGATGATCGACTCCTGGTCTGCGACACGCAGTGTCAGAAACAATCCGTGATCGGTGTAGGAAAGCAGATTGTCCGTGGTCACACCGCCGCCTTCGCAATGCAGGCAGGTTCGCAGACGTGGGTCACACAGAGTCCTTCGTCCCGGTACCGATGCCAGCCGCTGTCGCGGTTGAGTTTAAACCACTTGCATGCGGCAAATAGGTTCCGGTCAGTGCGGCGCCCGAAGCGGCTCAGCCGACCATCCCGACGACCGGGGACGCATAGGGCGAGCCGAACTCGGTGACCGGTTGGAAACCCTGTTTGCGCGCCGCAGCGGCGCCGCGGCGCACCAGCGCCGCTGTGCTGACGAACCCGGCCTGATCCGTGAGCACCAGTGGCGTGAGCAGCCGATTGTGGACGAGAGAGAAGGACAAGCCTTCGTCGGGTATCGCCCATCCGAAGGAACCGGCCAGACCGACGTGTCCGAAGCCGGGGAGCACACCGGGAATGGGTAGTCCGTGGTAGCCGAGATGGAAGGCCAGCGGCACGATCAGGTTGCGGTCGGGCCGCAGGTTGCGCCGACCGGTGAGCATCGCGACCCGTTCGGCAGAGAGATAGCGCCGTCCGTCGATCACGCCGCCGTTGGCGATTGCGCCGTACATCCGGGCCAGCCCGCGCGCGGTGATCACACCGTTCGCCGAGGGCAACTCGGTGTCCAGAAGCGGAACGTCACGCTGGATGAGCTTCTTCGCGCCCGGGAAGTACATAGACCCGAACGCCGCGGACAACTCCAGTCCGGCGACCGCCGGGGCGAGGGCGTTGAAGACGGGGTTCGGGATGTTCATCTGGGATCCGATGAAGCGGGCGGCATGGGTGGGGGCGCCGACCGGCGGACGGCCCAAGTGCACACCGTCGGTGTTGAGCGGCTTGGCAACCTCCAATCGCATCAGTTGCCGCATGCCCTTGCCGGTGACCGACCGGGCCAGACCGGACAGGAGCCAACCGTAGGTCAGCGCGTGGTAGGCCGACTTGCCGAAGTGCCGTCCGACCGGTGCGGCGGCGATCCTCTCCTCCATGTGGCGGTGATTGAGAAGGTCACGCTTGCGGACTCCGCGCAGATGGGACAGCCCGGCCCGGTGCTGCATCACTTCGCGGACGGTGATTTCGGCCTTTCCGTTGGCCCCGAACTCCCTCCAGTACTCGGCCACCGGTGCGTCGTAGTCGATCAGTCCGCGGTCAGCGAGTCGGTGAATGACAGTGGAGGCCACCCCCTTGGTGGCCGAGAACACCATCGGCGCGGTGTCCGCCTCCCAGTGCCGGCGGCCGCGCCGGTCCGAGGTTCCGGTCCAGATGTCCACCACCGGTTCGCCATCGAGGTAGACCGACAGCGCGCCACCACCGAATCGGGGATGCGGGAAGAGCGCGGCAAAAGCCCGAACGGCGCAGGCAAAGTTCGGGTCCGCGGCCCCCTGCACCCGGTGGGGTAGATCGAGGCTGCGGTTGGCGGCTGTGGGCCGGATCACATAGCCAATCTACATTCTTAGTGACCGGGTGGATGGAAATCGTTGCCGAACCGTTAACTTGCGCTTTCGGCGGTGTCCAGGATGCGCTGGGCCGCAAGCGCCGGGGTGATCTCGCCCATCCGGACCTGACGCTCGACTTCTGTCCGGATCGCCCTGACATCGGGGTGATTGAGGACCCGGTCGATCACGGAATCGCGAACCATTGCCCACGTCCAATCCACCTGCTGTGCGCGCCGCCGGGCGTCGAACTCCCCGGCCTCGGTCAGCACATCGCGGTGCCGGCACACCGTTTCCCACAACTCGGCGAGACCGATACCCTCCAGGGCGCTCATCGTCAGGACCGGCGGACGCCACAGGGTCTCGCGTGGGTAGATCAGCCGGATGGCGGCGGACAGTTCGCGGGCCGCCCCCTTGGCCTCAGTGGTGTGGTCACCGTCGGCCTTGTTGACGACGACGATGTCGGCGAGTTCCAGTACACCTTTCTTGATGCCCTGCAGTTGATCGCCGGTGCGGGCCAGGGTGAGGAATACGAAGGTGTCGACCATGTTCGCGACGGCGACCTCGGACTGGCCCACCCCGACCGTCTCCACCAGGATGATGTCGAAGCCGGCGGCCTCCAGCAGCACGATGGTCTCCCGGGTGGCTTTGGCCACTCCCCCCAGCGTGCCTGAGGTCGGCGACGGGCGGATGTAGGCCTGCGGGTGTACGGCCAGTCGGGCCATCCTGGTCTTGTCGCCGAGGATCGACCCCCCGGTCCGGGTCGAGGACGGGTCGACTGCCAGCACCGCAACCCGGTGGCCACGGTCGATCAGGTACATACCGAGCGCTTCTATGGTGGTCGACTTCCCCACCCCCGGAACCCCGGTGATACCGACGTGCATGGCCGAGCCCGCATCCGGTATGAGCTCCATCAGCAGCCGTTGCGCCTGCTCTCGGTGATCGGCGCGGGTCGACTCCACCACGGTGATGGCCCGGGCCAGCGCGGAGCGGTCACCGCTGCGGATCGCCTCCGCCAGCGCGCCCACGTCGCCGGAGAAGTCCATCAGCTCAGGTCATATCCGAGCCGCTCGGCAAGCTTGTTGACCAAGCTGACCGCGGCCTCGGCGATGACGGTGCCGGGTGGATAGATGGCGGTGGCACCGGCGGCGTAGAGGTCGTCGAAGTCCCCGGGCGGTATCACGCCGCCGACGACGATCATGATGTCGGGTCGGCCCACTTCGGCCAGTGCGTCGCGCAACGCGGGGACCAGCGTCAGGTGTCCGGCCGCCAACGATGACACCCCCACGACGTGCACGTCGTTGTCGGCGGCCTGTCGGGCCACTTCCTGCGGCGTGGAAAACAGCGAGCCCACGTCAACGTCGAATCCGATGTCGGCGAAGGCCGTCGCGATCACCTTCTGTCCGCGGTCATGACCGTCCTGGCCCATCTTCGCTACCAGGATGCGGGGACGGCGCCCGTCAGCCTCGGCGAACTTCTGGACGAGCCGGGTGGCCTCGGAGAGTCCGGTAATGCTGCCTCCTGTGCTTGATTCCCCCCGGCCGACTTCGTCGCGGTAAACCCCTGAGATGGTGCGGATTTCGGCTTGGTGGCGGCCGTAGACCTTCTCCAGCGCGTCGGAGATCTCCCCGACTGTCGCCTTCGCCCGGGCCGCGTTGATCGCCAGTGCCATCAGGTTGTCGGCCATGCCGCCTCCCGTGCCGGCCGCGGCACGGGTCAATTCGGCCAACGCCGCCTGTACCGCCGCGTCGTCGCGTTCGGCCCGCAGCCGGGCCAGCTTCTCCAACTGTTCGGCACGGACCCTGCTGTTCTCGACCTTGAGGACCTCGATATCGGCATCCTCGTCGACCTGATATTTGTTGACGCCGACGACGGGCTGCTGACCCGAGTCGATGCGGGCCTGGGTCCGAGCCGCCGCTTCCTCGATGCGCAGCTTGGGGATCCCCTCACTGATGGCCTGGGCCATTCCCCCGTGCTCGGCGACCTCCGCGATATGGGCGCGGGCCCGCTTCGCCAACTGGTAGGTCAGCCACTCGACGTAGTAGGAGCCTCCCCACGGGTCGATCGGGCGGGTGGTTCCC